>JANNVF010000060.1:0-9460 GCA_031414315.1 Hyphomonadaceae bacterium
CCGGCCTGCACCGCGCGCCGATATGCGGCGCTCGCGTCTCCTGGCGCCAGTGTCGCGACATACGCGCACACGGCGACAAGCCCGAGGCCGCCGATGATGAAGCTGGCGATGGTCAGCGCCCGGCGCAGCGGCGTCGGCGCGTCCAGCCAGCGCAGTGCGCCGGCCGCGGCCAGCAGTGCAATCGCGGGGTAGGCGGGCAGAGTGTAGTGCGCGAGCTTGGTGGCGGCGAGTTCGAACACGATCCAGATCGGGACTGCCCACGCGATCAGGAAGCGTGCGCCGGCGTGCGCGGTGTCGCTGCGCGACGCGCGGAGCGCGCGCCACGCGTCGATGGCGCCGGGGATGAGGCCCAGCGTCACCGGAAAGATCAGGAACGCCAGCAGCGCCAGGTGCGCGCCCGGCGGGATGCCGCGATGGTGGTCGCCGCCGATGAGCTTCGGCGCGATGTCGCCGCCGAAGGATTGCGCGAAGAATGCGCCGTGCGTGTCGATGGCGATGGCGATGGCCCATGGCGCGATCAGCACTGCCGCGAGCGTGGGGCCGGTCCACGCCCGCAGCGGCGCAAGCCATGCCCAGCGCTTTTCCCACACGCAGACCGTCAGCACCGCGAGCACGACGATCAGCGGCGTCAACGGCCCTTTCACCAGCACGCCCAGCGCCAGCGCCGCCCAGAACGCCAGCGCCGTGCGCTTGCCGCCGACGCCCGCGTGCAATCGTGCGAGCGCGGCCATCGCGATCGTCGTCACCGCCACCAGCATCGCGTCGGTCTTGGCGATCATGCCTTCAGTGGAGAGCAGCGCGCTGACCGCCAACAGGCACGCGCCAACGAACGCCGCGCGGCGGCCAACGAGCGCTGTGCCGCCCCAGAACGTCGCCCACGCCGCCAGCACGACGCCGAGCATTGAGGGCAGCCGGTACGCCCAGATCTCGCGCGCCTCTGCGCTCGAAAACACCGCGACTGATGCAGCCTGCATCCAGTAGACGCCGATCGGTTTCTTGTTTCGCGGCTCGTCCTGCAGGCGGATGGCGATGAAGTCGCCGGTCTCCAGCATCTGCGCGCTGGCCTGCGCGTAGCGGCTTTCATCACGATCGAGCGGCGGGATCGAGAAAAAGCCCGGCAGCACCGCGAGGATGGCCAGCGCCGCGATGATCGCCCACGCGCGCCAGCCGTGCGCGATGCGATCGATCGCGTCGTCGGTCACGGGATCAGAACCGCCAGCTCAGCGCGAGCGCGCCGAAGTCCTGCGGCGTCGACTGTCCGACGAATTCCTCCGTGCGGACGACGTAGGTGTAGGCGAGGCGCCAGTCGCCGGTCTGCACTGCAGCGCCCGCCTGCAGATCGGCCACGAAGTTCTTCTTCTCGACGCTGGCGCTGTCGACGTAGGTGTTGCCGTCGAGAAAGATGTTGCGCCCGACCGCGCGCAGATCGACGCCGCCGAACAGGTACCACGAGAACGCGCGCTCGGCGGTGAAATAGCCGACGCCGCCGAGGCCCGGGCGCACGCGCGGCGCGCCGTAGTCGTGCGCCAGATTCTGGCCGAGCCGGAATGAGGCGCCGATCTTGGCATCCGTGCGCAACGTGCCCAGTGTCACGCCGATGCCAGGCGACACGTCCACCTCGATGCCGCCGGCGTTCTCGAACACCTTCTCCGCGCGCCAACGCCGTTCGATCGTTCCCGAGAACGCAAACTCGTCGTCGAGCTGGCTTTCCCAGCCTTTGGGGTCCGGCGCGCCTAGCGCCTGGTGGATGCCGCGCTGCGCCTCGCGTCCGAGGGCGGACGGGCCGACCATGCCGAACTCGAGTTCATAGAGATCGACGTAACGCGGCTCGCGCTCGATGACGTTTTCCTCCGCCGCGACGAGCACCTGCGCGTAGAGCCAGCCGGCGTAGGGGTGCTGATCGGGTGGCGCGGGGACGGCGCCAATGTCTTGCGGCGTGAAGATCGACTGGCCCACCGCCACGCCCCAGAAGCTTGGGCGCGTGTTGGTCACCGCCCGCGTCACGGTGTCGAACGAGCGCGCCCACTTCGGCATGACGCCCACCGGCGAGACGTAGGCGAGCTTGATGCCCGAGGTGTAGTTGCGGTCCGCGCCCGATGAGAGGCTGTCGTTTTCGCCGACGAGCGTCAGCGCGCCCTTGGCTTCGGGCGCGCGCTCGGCCCAGGCGGGGCCGGCGAACAGGGCGGAGGCGGCGAGCGCCAGTCTGAAGGCATTGCGCATGGCACGTGTCATCGCGGGGATTGGCGTGGGCGGCAAGGGCGGCTAAGCGCCCTGATATGAGCGATCTTCCCCATCCGCTGTCCGTGGACGCCCGCACTGCGGGCCTGCTGGCGCATCTCGACGGCGCGCGTCCGGCGGCGCCGGCCTGGTTTGACGCCGCGCTCGCCCATGCCCCCGAACGCGGCAGCGTCATGGTGGAGGGCGCGGCCATCGAAACGCTGAGCTGGGGCAAGCCCGGCGACCCCGGCCTTCTGTTGCTGCATGGTAACGGCGCGCACGCCGGCTGGTGGAGCCCGCTTGCGCCGTTCTTCGCCGCCGACGGCTATCACGTGGTGGCGCTGAGCTGGTCCGGCATGGGCGGCTCGGACTGGCGGAAGAGCTATTCCGGGCCCCTGTTCGCGCAGGAAGTGCTCACCGTCTGCGAAGCGGCGGGACTGTTCGCGGCGCCGCGCAAGCCCGTGCTGCTCGCGCATTCGTTCGGGGGCTTTATCGCGGGCTACTGCGCGGCCCACTACGGCGACAGGTTCAGCGCCAAGATCACCGCCGACAGTCCGGTGCGCCCGCCGGGCTTCGTCCACGACGGCCCGCCGTCCCGCAGCCACGCCAATCGCGTCTACCCCACGTTCGAGGCGGCGCTGGCGCGGTTCCGGCTGGCGCCATCGCAGCCCTGCGAGAACCTCTGGTACGTCGATCACATCGGCCGTGGCTCCATCAAGCCGGCGGACGGCGGCTTCACCTGGAAGTTCGACCCCTTCGTCTTTCGCGACATGATGTTCGGCGACACCGGGTCGACGTCGGGCCCGACCTGCCCGTGTGCGTACCTGTGGGGCGAGAAATCGGTGCTGATGACGCCGGACGTCGTGGCCTACATGCGCTCGGTGGCGCCCGCAGGATCGCCGTTCGTGCCTGTTCCGGAGGCCGCTCATCACCTGATGCTGGACCAGCCGCTGCCATTCGTCGCGGCGATCCGGGCGCTCCTGGCGGGCTGGCTACGGTGAGCGGCGTTGCGCGCGCCGGCGGCGCGGTTTAGACGGCCCCCAACGCATTTGGAGACGGCAGATGGACGCCACACACGGCTCCGACCACGGCGAAGCCACCGACCTGCCCGCGCATCGGGCGATGTTCTCCGGCTTCATGAAGACGGCGGAGTGGTCGGTTGTCGGCCTCGCGATGCTTCTGGCGCTCACCGTCTTTGCGTTCGCCATCGGCCTTGGCTGGTGGACGGGCCTCATCGCCTGGACCGTGATCGGCGTGGCGGCGGGCCTGCTGCTCAACATGGGCGGCGTGTGGTGGGCGGTGCTGGCGGTCTCCACCATCCTGCTGGCGGTCGGTGGCGCCATCACCATGCTCCTGCAAAGCCTGACCTGACGCCACGTTCGCGCGGAGCGGCGTTTGCCTCCGGCGGAGGTTGCAAGCACGCGCGACGCGTGGTCCTGTCCGCGCGCTGATTTGGGCCAACACCTTCAGGGCTATGGTCCTAAGGGCCATGGTCTTAAGGGAAAGGGGAGGCGTCGCGGCATGCGTATTGCGGTCGTCAGAGAACGCACACCGGGCGAGACGCGCGTCGCCGCGACACCGGACACGGTCAAGAAAATCATGGCGTTGGGCCACACCGTCGCGATCGAAAGCGGCGCTGGGACGATGTCGAGCATTCCCGACGAGCAATACGCCGCCGCCGGTGCGGATGTCGTGTCGAGCGCGGCCGCCGCCATCTCCGGCGCGGACCTGCTGATGAAGGTGCGCTCGCCGCTGCCGGACGAACTGGCGGCGCTGAAGAGCGGCAATGGCGTCATCGCGCTGATGAACCCCTACGGCGACAAGGCCGCCGCCGACGCTTATGCGAAACAGCGCGTCGTCGCGCTCGCCATGGAGCTGGTGCCGCGCATCACGCGTGCGCAGGCGATGGATGCGCTCTCTTCGCAATCGAACCTCGCAGGCTATCGCGCGGTGATCGAGGCGGCGCACCTCTACGGGCGCGGCTTCCCGATGATGATGACGGCGGCGGGCACGGTCGCCGCCGCGCGCTGCTTCGTGATGGGTGCGGGCGTCGCGGGACTGCAGGCCATCGCCACCGCGCGGCGCCTCGGCGCGGTGGTCACCGGCACCGATGTGCGCCCGGCGTCCAAGGAACAGGTGGCGTCGCTCGGCGCCAAGTTCATCGCGGTCGAGGACGAAGAATTCAAACAGGCGGAAACGGCGGCGGGCTACGCCAAGCCGATGAGCGCGGAGTATCAGGCCAAGCAGGCCGTGCTGATGGCCGAACACATCGCCAAGCAGGACATCGTCATCACCACCGCGCTCATCCCTGGCCGCCAGGCGCCGGTGCTGGTGAGCGAAGCGATGGTGAAATCCATGAAGCCCGGATCGATCGTGATCGATCTCGCGGTCAGCCAGGGCGGCAACTGCCCGTTGTCGAAATCCGATGAGGTCGTGAACGTCGGCGGCGTGCTGGTGGCGGGCTTCTCCAACCTGCCGGCACGGCTGCCAGCGGATTCTTCGGCGCTCTACGCCAAGAACCTGCTCGCAATCCTGCCACTGCTGACCGACAAGGACACCAAGGCGTTCGCGCCGGCGTTCGACGACGACGTCATCAAGGGCGCGATGCTGACCCGCGACGGCGCCGTCGTGCACCCGAGCTTCGCGCCAGCACCGGCGGCCTGATGGACGCGCAGCGCGCCTCCCAGTGGTACGCCGCGTGGAACGCGCGCGACGCCGACCGGATCGCGGCGCTCTATGCCGACGATGTGGAGTTCGCCTCGCCGTTCGTGGCGGCGCTCGGCTTCGCGCCGGACGGCGTCATCCACGGCAAGGCGCAGTTCACCGCCTACGTGCAGACCGCCTTGCCGCGCGTGCCCGACATGCACTTCGAGCCGCAGGCGATCTGCGCGGGGTGCCGCGGCCACACGCTGATCTATCGCAACCAGTCCGGGGTGCTCGTGGCGGAATCGCACGAGTTCAACTTCAAGGGCCTCATCGCCAAGGCGAGCGCCGCCTACGAGGTCAATCCCCGCGAGTCCGACAAAACCGGAGCCTGAGCCATGGAAGCCGTCGATCCGATCATCTTCCGCCTCGCGATCTTCGTGCTGGCGATCTTCGTGGGCTATTATGTCGTCTGGAGCGTGACGCCCGCGCTGCACACGCCGCTCATGTCCGTCACCAACGCGATCTCGTCGGTGATCATCGTTGGCGCGATCATCGCGGCCGCCGCAGGCGCGGCCAGCGGGCCGTCGCCGCAGAAGATCGATGCGGCGTGCGGGCGCATCCTTGAATCCTTCGACGCCGCCGACAAGGCGCTCGCGCCGCCGCAATTGTGGATGCCGGACGCCGACCGCGAAGGCCTCGCCGGGGGCTGTCGTCAGCACTACGGTGAAGTTTCGCTGCAACGATTGGCGCTCGATCAGCCCGCCAACGCCACGCTCGACACCTGGATCGCGCGCGGCGCGGGTGTGCTCGCGGCGCTGCTGGCGTCGGTCAATATCTTCGGCGGTTTCCTTGTCACCGCGCGCATGCTCGCGATGTACAAGAAAAAGGACAAGGCCATTGTCAAAGGGTAGCGGGACATGACCCCCGCCCAGTGGCGTGAGTTGATTGACGCCTACGTCGCCGGACGCATCTCGGCGGATGCGTTCAAGCGGCGCTTCACCGAGGCGTTCGAGGGCGCGGTGGCTGCCCGCGCGCCGACGCCGGCGCCGGTGCAGGATCTCGCCTATACGGTGGAGGCGTATGCCGGCGATCCCACCGCGCGCGGCCACGACGTGGCCGATGACGAAGACCTGCAACGCGCCGCACGGCGCACGCTGTCGCTGCTGCCGATGGATGCGAGCCCGGGCGTGCAGCCAGGCGCCGGCGTCTCCGCCGAAGACATGCGCGCCGCGCGCGAGCGCATGCGCGGCGCGGCGATCAGTTTCGGCGCCGTGGGCGTCGCGGGCTGCGCGGTGGCGCTGTTGTGGCTGGCCATCGGTGTGCTGCAGTTCTTCGCGGTGGCCGACCAGATCCGCAGCATTACGCAGTGGCCGTCCGCACTCGCCACGATCGCTGCGATCCCGCTCGCGTTCGTGCCCGTCGTCGGCAGCGTCGTGGCGTTCTTCGGCGCGATGGATGTCTGGCACTGGGAGCCGTGGATCGCGGCGGTCGCGTTCCTTGCCGTGCCGCTGGTGTCGCTGCTCGGCGGCGGCGGCGTCATCCGCACGCGCATGACAGGCGGGCCTCCACGATGAGCGGGTTCGACGGCTGGACCATCATCGCGGCGGTTCTCTTCGTCACCGGCGTCGCCGTGTGGATCGCCACGCGCTGGCGGCCGGGCTTTGCCGAGCACGCGCGCGCGCTGCTGGTGGCGTCGGTCGCGATCTATCTCAGCGGGATCGCCGCACGCACGGGCGACGGCTACGCCATCTGGTTTTCAGGATTTTTCGTCTGCGCGGCGCTGCATCGCTGGATCGACGCGGTGTTCCGGAATTCAAACACGACCATACGCGTCAAAGGGGCTGAACAATGAACGCGAATATCGCGGCACTCGCCTATCTCGCCTCCGGCGTGCTGTTCATCATGGCGTTGCGCGGGCTCTCGAGCCCGGTGACGAGCCGGCAGGGCAATTTCTTCGGCATGCTCGGCATGTTCATCGCCATCGTCACGGCGCTGCTGTCGATTCCGTTCGATCCGACGACGCTGGGGCTCATCGTCGGCGGCATGGCCGTGGGCGGCCTGATCGGCGCGGTGATCGCCAACCGCATCTCGATGACGGCGATGCCGCAATTGGTGGCGGCGTTCCACTCGCTGGTCGGTCTTGCGGCGGTGGCCGTGGCGGTGGCCGCGTTCTACGCGCCCGACAGCTTCGGCATCGGCCTGCCGATGGGCGGGCTGAAGTCCGGCTCGCTGGTCGAACTGGCGCTCGGCACCGCCATCGGCGCGATCACGTTCACCGGCTCCATCATCGCGTTTCTCAAACTGAACGGCAACATGAGCGGCGCGCCGATCCTGCTGCCCGGGCGCCACTTCATCAACCTGCTGCTGGCGGCGGCCATCATCGGCCTCGTCGTCTACATGGTCATGACGCACGGCACGCAGCCGTGGATGTACCTCACGCTGCTCGGCCTCTCGCTGCTGATCGGCATCCTGCTGATCGTGCCGATCGGCGGCGCCGACATGCCGGTCGTCATCTCCATGCTGAATTCGTATTCGGGGTGGGCGGCCGCCGCACTCGGCTTCACGCTGGAGAACAACGCGCTGGTCATCACCGGCGCGCTCGTCGGCTCGTCCGGCGCGATCCTCAGCTACATCATGTGCAAGGGCATGAACCGCAGCTTCATCAGCGTCATCCTCGGCGGCTTCGGCGGCGGCGACAGCGCAGGCCCCGTCGCGGGGGCGAAGGATGCGCGGCCGGTGAAGCAGGGCAGCGCGGAGGACGCGGCCTTCATCATGAAGAACGCCAGCAAGGTGATCATCGTGCCGGGCTATGGCATGGCGGTCGCGCAGGCCCAGCACGCGCTGAAGGAAATGTGCGACAAACTCAAAGCCGAGGGCGTCGAAGTGAAGTACGCCATCCACCCGGTCGCGGGCCGCATGCCCGGCCACATGAACGTGCTGCTCGCCGAAGCGCAGGTGCCCTACGACGAGGTGTTCGAACTGGAGGACATCAACAACGAATTCTCCCAGGCCGACGTCGCCTACGTCATCGGCGCCAACGACGTGACCAACCCGTCGGCCAAGACCGATCCGAAGTCGCCGATCTTCGGCATGCCGATCCTCGACGTGGAAAAGGCCAAGACCGTGCTGTTCATCAAACGCGGCATGGGCGCGGGCTACGCGGGCGTGGAAAACGAACTCTTCTTCCGCGACAACACGATGATGCTGTTTGCTGATGCGAAGAAGATGACGGAGGAGATCGCGAAGGCGTTGTAGCATGAAGCGCGCGATCGGTGCGTTGGCTTGCGTGATATTGCTTCTGACTGCATTCAGTCACGCCGCCATCAACGATCCGCGTTCATTGTCGTTGACCGACGTGTTGGTCGGGGGACGCTACTGGACCCGGTACGCTGACTCAACGCCGCTGCGTGACGTGTTTGCTCTTGTGTGTTTGCTGGTGACGGCTGCAATCGCACAGGCAAGTGGCCTTGTTACGTTGAAACTGGGCAACTTAGCCAAGCCGCTCTGCGTCATTGCTGTTGCGTTGTTGCTCGTTCGAGCGGCCGCGGGGGTCTACTGGAGATTGCAGGTCCCTCCATACTCCGACTGGGCGGATTTCAGCGAGCTGGAGGTCCCGTACATGGTCGGATACTGTTTTGTTC
Organism: Hyphomonadaceae bacterium; assembly: GCA_031414315.1. Taxonomy (GTDB): domain Bacteria; phylum Pseudomonadota; class Alphaproteobacteria; order Caulobacterales; family Aquidulcibacteraceae; genus VFBF01. The sequence continues at coordinate 8,505 of JANNVF010000060.1, forward strand.
TCGCAGGCCTGATCTCGTTCGTTGTTTGGGGAGATCCCACTACAGAGCAGTCCCGTAGGGTGGATTAGCGTCAGCGTAATCCACCCTTTCCGCGCCAGGCACGATCCGTGGTGGATTACGCTTCGCTAATCCACCCTACAAGATTTGCGCGAAATCAAATCGGCCACGTCACTTCGCCGGCATGGCCGCCGACTGAAGTTCTCCTGCTTCCTCCATCCGCCGCTTGATATTCCACGGGCTCAGATCAAACCCGTTCGGCCACGCCAGCGCGCCGTTCTCTAGGAACACGCGCGCGAAGAACGCCTGCTCCTGCAGCGGCGCATTCATCTCGCCGACGATATCGAACACCCAAGCCAGATCGTGCACGCCGTGCGCGCCGTCGTCGAAGGTGATGTCCAGCCGGTAGTCGCCGACGGGCCTCACGCGCTTGATCTTGGGCAGCTTACGCATCGTCTTCGGGTCCAGGCACTTTCTCGAAGGGTACTCCATTTTGGCCGCGCCGCCAATTCTCAAGGAGCGCCGGCCTGCGAAGTTCGATCCATGTCGTGACGAGTCTGCGCGTACGCCGTGAAACCTCGCCCTCCATGAGATCGCCCGTCAGGATCGCGAAGACGGCCTCTTCATCGCCACGGATGGCGTGAAGGTGCGGGACGCCGTGATCGGCCCAGTACATGTAGATCACGATGCCGTTGAACATGGCGATGGTCGGCATGCTTTGGTCCCCGGTCCCAATAGAGCGTCGTTGCGGGGCGAAGCAAGGCGTTCCGAAAGGTAAAAATAGGGGGATTGGAGCCCCTTCAATCCGGCGCCTCCGTACCGCCGGCTTCAGCAGGCATTCTTCTTCCTCCCCTTGTGCGTCAAGTCTTTCCACACCTGCCGGCTGAAGCCGGCGGTACGAAAAACAGAAATCAATTCGGTTGGATCCAAACGGGTTTACATTCCCTCCATCGCCTCGC
>JANNVF010000061.1:0-2976 GCA_031414315.1 Hyphomonadaceae bacterium
CGCGCCGACGCGAACACGCTTATCTTCGCCCTGCCATGATGACTCTTGATCCCCGCGTGCAGGCTTACCTCGACAAGCTCCGTGACCGCCCCGGTTTCGACTGGCGGAGTTCGGTGGAAGACGCGCGGCGCATGTTCTGGAAGCAGGCGCACGCGATGGAGTCCGATGCGCCGGCGATGCTGGAGACACGCGTGCTGAAGGTGGCGGGCGCCGAAGGCCTGCTCGATGCGCGGCTGTACGTCCCGTACGCGGTGGGCGCCACGGCAGGGCCGGGCATCGTCTACTTCCACGGCGGCGGCTTCGTGCTGGGCGATCTCGACAGCCACGAAATGCTGTGCCGTCGCCTCGCCGACGCCTCGCGCTTGCGCGTGCTGTCGGTGGCGTACCGGCTGGCGCCGGAGCACCGCTTTCCGGCCGCGCCGGAGGACGCAATGGCGGCCACACACTGGGCGGTCGCGCACGCCGCCGACATCGGCGTCGATCCCGCGCGTATCGCGGTCGCCGGTGACAGCGCGGGCGGCAATCTCGCGGCGGTGGTGGCGCAGCAGGCGAAGAAGCGCGGCGGCCCGCATGTGCACGCACAGATGCTGATCTATCCAGCCACGCAGTTCGTGCAGCTGACGCCATCGCAGATCCGGCTCAAGGAAGGCTATCTGCTGACGCAGGCCGCGCAGGATTTCTTCCGCGACAAGTTCCTGGGCGCGCGCGAGGACGCGTTCGACACCCGGTGTTCGCCCATTCTGGAGAACGATCTCTTCGGCCTGCCGCCAGCCTACGTCGTCACCGCGCAGTACGATCCCCTGCTCGACGAGGGCAAGGCGTACGCGGAGAAACTCGAGGCGTGCGGCGTGGCGGTGACGTACAAGGAGTATGCCGGCCAGCTGCACGGCTTCTTCAACATGACTGCGATCTCGTCGGCCGCGCGCGACGCCATCGTCGAGGCCGGCAAGTGGGCCGCTGATACGCTGTCAAGATAGGACGAGTGCAATGCCCACGCGCGACCGCGTCGAAGCCTTCATCGCCCGCGTCGTCTCCGGCGCGCACGCCGAGGCGATCGAGGAGTTCTATCACGAGGATGCCTCGATGCAGGAGAATCTTTCCCCGCCCCGCGTCGGGCGCGACAAGCTCGTCGCCGGCGAACGCGCGGCGCTGGCGCGCCACAAGAGCGTGCACACGCATCCGGTGACCGACGTCTTCATCGATGGCGACAAGGTGGTGGTGCACTGGGTCTTCGAATTCACGCGCATGGACGACACCGTGATGCGCATCGAGGAGCTGGCGTTCCAGATCTGGCGCGGCGACCGCATCCAGACGGAACGCTTCTACTACGATCCCGCGCAGATGAAGGCGTAACGGCGCGTCAGTCCTCGAGGATGGCGCTTTCGGCCTGGGTGTCGCGCATGGCGATGGAGATGGCGAACGCCACCGCCGACACCGCACCGACGTAGATGAAGAAGCCCCTCTCCGCGCCGATGGACTTGAACCACAGCGCCACGTACTCCGCCGTGCCGCCGAACAGCGCATTGCCCAGCGCATACGGCAGCGCCACGCCGAGCGCGCGCACGCGGGTCGGAAACAGCTCGGCCTTGATCACCGCGCTGATCGATGTGTAGGCCGACTGCACCAGCAGCGCACCGAGCAGCAGCGCGAACGCCAGCGGCGCCGCCTTCGCTGCACCGATCGCGACGAACACCGGATAGGCCATCAGCGCGCCGACGCCGAACGCGCCGATCAGCATGCGCTTGCGGCCGATCCGGTCGGAAATCCAGCCCATCACCGGTTGCGCCACCATGAAGCAGAACAGCGCCGCTGCGGTGATTTCGGTCGCGGTGGTCTTGGAGAAACCGGCGCTGTTGGCGAGGTATTTCTGCATGTACGTGGTGTAGGCGTAAAACGAGAGCGAGCCGCCGGCAGTCAGCCCCATGATCATCAACGTTTCGCGCGGATGCTTGAGAAACAGGAACAGCGACCCCGTGGGCTCAGCGCCCGCGGCGCGCGCGGTCTCGTAGGATTGTGATTCCGGCAGCCCGAGCCGGATCCAGAACACCACGAGCGCCAGCCCCGCGCCGATGAAGAACGGGATGCGCCAGCCCCAGTCCTGCAGCGCGTCCGGCGTCATCGTCCGCTGCAACAGGATGAGCAGGCCGAGCGCGATGAGCTGGCCCATGATCAACGTCACGTAGTGAAAGCTCGACCAGAAACCGCGCCGCGCCTTGCCGGCGACTTCGCTGAGATACGTCGCACTGGCGCCGTACTCGCCGCCCACCGACAGCCCCTGCAACAGCCGCGCGAACACCAGCACCATAGGCGCCGCCGCGCCGATCACCGCGTAGCCCGGCGTCAGCGCGATCACCAGCGAGCCGAAGCACATCATCGCCACCGACACCGCCATCGCGTTGCGGCGCCCCGCGCGGTCGGCGTAAAGCCCCATCGCCCACGCGCCGACAGGCCTTGCGAAGAACCCCACGGCGAACACGGCGGCGGTCTGGAGAAGCTGCGCGGTCTCATCGCCCTTGGGGAAAAATGTCGGCGCGAAATAGAGTGCGAACGACGCGTAGGCGAACCAGTCGTACCATTCGACGAGATTGCCCGCCGAGCCGCCGAGGATGGCGCGCAGCCGCGCGAGATCGCTCGTCGGCGCGCCGTTTGATCTAGTCTCGGTCATGCCGCCCCCGATTTTTCGTTCAGCTGTTCCGCAACGTGCCGATCAGCGCGCGCGCCTCTGCGGCGCCCAGCGCTTTCGCATAGAGATGGCCCTGCGCATAGTCGCAGCCGAGATCGGCGAGGATGTCGCGCTGTGCTTCAGTCTCCACGCCCTCCGCCACCGTCTCCAACCCCAGCTCATGCGCGAGCGTCACCATGGCGCGCACGATCTTCAGATGCGGGCCGTCTTCGGTGATGCCGGAGATGAGGGACTGATCAAACTTCAAGGCGTCGGCAGGAAGTTTCGTCAGCCACGTGAAGGATGAGAACCCC
>JANNVF010000062.1:0-1924 GCA_031414315.1 Hyphomonadaceae bacterium
CGCGCGACTGGCTGGTGGGCGACACTTACACGCTCGCCGATGTCGCGGCGTCGCCCGCGCTCATGTACGCCGATGTCGTCGCCCCGATCACCGCCGAAACGCCGAAGGTCTCCGCGTACCTCGACCGCCTGATGGCGCGACCGTCGTATGCGCGCGCGCTGAAGGAAGCGGAGCCGTTCTTCCACATGTTTCCCGGCCCGAAAAAACCGAGCCTCGCGCGCCGCAAATGACCGGCACGCGCGCCATCCACCATCCATTCCGTCAGCGGTAGTTCAGCGTCATGCGACCTCTTCGATACTCGATCAACGTCACGCTGGATGGCTGCTGCGACCATGCGGCGGGCATCCCGGACGCGGAGCTGCATCACCACGCCACCGAAATCATCGCGGAGGCCGACGCCATCATCCTCGGCCGGGTGACCTACGAGATGATGGAGACCGGCTGGCGCGCAGTGGCCGAGACAGGTGTGAAACCCGACTGGATGGCCGACTGGATGCTTCCCTTCGCCCGCACCATCCACGCGGTGAAGAAGTACGTCGTGTCGGACACGCTTCCGGCGGTCGACTGGAATGCGGAGCTGGTGCGCGGGAACGCGCTGGAGGCGGTCGTCCGTGAGCTCAAGAGCCAGTCGGGCAAGGGATTGTACGTTGGCGGCCTGAAATTGCCGCTGGCTCTGGCGGAGCTGGGCTTGATCGACACGTACGAGTTCATGGTGCAGCCCCGGCTGGCGGGCCACGGGCCCTATCTGTTCGCGGGGCTGTCCCGGCATCTCGATCTGAAGCTCGTGCGCCGGCTTGAGTTCAGCGGCGGCGCGGTGGCGTTGCGGTACGAACCTCAGCCACGGGCCAGAAAATGACCGGCACGCGCACCACCCAGCACGTGAAGGCAACGCCCGATGCGGTCTACGCCGCGTTCATGGACCCCGCGATCCTCGTGCAATGGCTGCCGCCGGCGGACATGACCGGCGTCATCAATGACTTCGCGGCCCGCGTCGGCGGCGGCCACCGCATGACGCTGACCTACGCGGCAGGTACGGACGGCCAGCCCGGCGAGACCACCGCCAACGAGGACTCCGTCATCGTGCGCTTCACGGAACTGTCCCCGCCGCGCCGCTAACCCGCGTGCCCGTCGTGCTGCGGCAGATCATCCGTGATCGTGAACCACGGCGCTTTTGACCCTACGCAGATGTGCGCCGTGGGCCGGATCGACGGCGCATCGCTCAGCGTGCCCATCACCACGTGCGCGTACGCGTTGTCGCGCACGATCGAATACAGGAACGAGCCGCACACCCGGCAGCGCACGTCGTGGGACTGCGCCGGATCACCCCAGATCAAGAGGCTGTCGTCGCCCGCCGTCAGCCGCAGCTTGCCCGCCGCGATCCCGGCGAACGACTTGAACGCCGCCCCCGTCGCCCGCCGGCACTTGGAGCAGTGGCAGTTCAGCGCGTACGAGAAAGCGTCCTCCACCACGTAGCGCACCGCGCCGCACAGGCATTGGCCCGAAAGCGTCCGGGGCGTCTGCATGTCAGTCACCAAGTCAGTTCCACCATGTCTCTACTTGAAATCGGTGAAATTCACCCAACCTCGACACCGACGGACTACAGGTACTAGCAAGAAGGTTTCCAATGGCACAAATCAAAGAGCTAGCTCGCGGGGACATTCCGGGTGTTGATGAGCCTTGGGTGATGGTCGACATCCGCCGGATGGCTAGGCCGACAACTGGCGGCCCTCGAGAGGCTGACGGTGGCTCGACCTTTTATGTTGACCTGGGTCAGTCCGAAGACCTCAAGGTGGCAATTCACGAGGCTTCACTGTTGGCCGACAAGCGCAGCATTCCGGTTGTCTATGTACGAGGCCGCGGCAGCTAAGGGCGTCTCAAACGGAGACCCTACCTGGCCGCTCCAGCTTGCTTCCGCCCCCCCGTT
>JANNVF010000063.1:0-3051 GCA_031414315.1 Hyphomonadaceae bacterium
CGAGAAGGTGTGCCGGGCGCTGGCCGCAAAGGCGCAGGCCGCGTTCGGGAAGATCGACGTCGTCGTCTCCCCGGCGGTGGGCGCGATCATTCCGGGCTATGAGACGGCGCGCCACCTGAAGGCCCGCGCGCTGTTCGTGGAGCGCGAGGAGGGCAAGTTCCAGCTTCGGCGCGGCTTCGAGATTCGCCCCGGCGAGCGGGTGCTGATGGTGGAGGATGTGGTCACCACCGGGCTCTCGTCGCGCGAATGCCTCGACGCCATCCGCGGCCACGCCGGCGAGCTGGTGGGCGCGGCCTGCCTGATCGACCGGTCGGGCGGAAAGGTCGATATCGGGGCGAAACTGGTGGCGCTCGCCAGCGTCACCGCCCCCAGCTATCGCGCCGACCAGCTGCCCCCGGAGCTTGCCGCCCTGCCGGCGGTGAAGCCGGGTAGCCGACATTTGAGCGGTTGAGCTTACGGTTCGGGCGCAAATCTGTCCTAATCATCATCCTATGACGGGCGCCGCCGTCCGGGAGAGCCGCCTCCATGCCAGTTCTCGCCCCCCGTCTTGGGGTGAACATCGATCACGTCGCCACGATCCGGAACGCCAGGGGCGGGCCGCATCCCGACCCTGTGCGCGCCGCCCAGATGGCGGCAGAAGCCGGCGCTGACGGGATCACGCTGCATGTGCGCGAAGATCGCCGCCACGTCCGCGAGGAGGACCTCGCCCGGCTGTCCACCTCGGTGACCCTGCCGATCAATCTGGAGATGGCCTGCACGCCCGAAATGCTGGCGATGGCGCTCGCGGCGCATCCCAACGCCTGCTGCCTGGTCCCCGAACGCCGGGAGGAGCGGACCACGGAAGGCGGCCTCGACGTGGCGCGCGGGCACAACGAAGTCGCGCCGTACGTGCGCCGGCTCAACGACGCGGGCATCCGCGTCTCGCTGTTCATTGACCCGCACCCGGTCCAGATCGCCGTGGCCCATGCACTGGGCGCACCGGTGGTGGAGCTGCATACTGGGGCCTATTGCGAGGCGCTGGCGAGCGGGGACATCCACAAGGCCGAAAGCGAACTGGACGCCATCCGGCAGGCCGCCGCCGCGGGCGCGGCGCTGGGGATCGAAATCCACGCGGGCCACGGGATCACCTTCGACTCCGTCGGCCCAGTGGCGGCCGTCGCCGAGATCGCGGAACTCAACATAGGCCACTTCCTGGTCGGCGAGGCGATCTTCACGGGCCTCGACGCGGCGGTGCGGCGGATGAAGGCGCTGATGCTTCAGGCGCGCGCCTCGTGATCCTGGGCATCGGCTCGGACCTCATCGACATCCGCCGGATCGAGAAGGCGCTGGCGCGCCACGGGGAGCGCTTCGTCCAGCGGCTCTATACCGCCGAAGAGCGCGCCCGGGCCGAGCGGCGCGACCACCAGCGGGCCGCCAGCTACGCCAAGCGGTTCGCCGCCAAGGAGGCCTGCGCCAAGGCGCTTGGAACGGGAATCCGCCAGGGCGTGTACTGGCGCGACATGGGCGTGTCGAACCGCCGCAGCGGCCAGCCGACGATGACGCTGACCGGAGGTGCTGCTACCCGCTTGGCCGAAATCTTGCCTCAAGGTTATAAAGCGGTGGTCCACGTCAGCCTGACGGACGACTTCCCGCTCGCCCAGGCTTTCGTTGTGATCTCGGCTGAACCGGAGGGGATTCCGGAGGCCGGACTTCCGCAGAATGTGAGAACCGTATGAAAAGCCCGCTCGACACCACGCCTGCGGGCCTCAGCGCTTCCGGGATGAGCGCCTTCTGGGAAAACGTGAAAACCATCGTCTACGCGCTCCTGCTGGCGATGGTGATCCGGTTCGCCATCGCGCAACCGTTCCGTATTCCGTCCGGCTCGATGCAGCCGACGCTTCTGGTCGGTGACTACATCGTGGTGACCAAGTGGTCCTATGGCTACAGCCGCTTCTCGCTCTCGCCGCTGCACTTCGGGCCGCAGGGCCGGATCATGGGCAAGCAGCCCGAGCGCGGCGACATCGTGGTGTTCCGGCCCGGCAATGCGCCCGACAAGGACTTCGTGAAGCGCCTGATCGGTCTGCCGGGCGACAAGATCCAGATCATCGACAGCGTGCTCACCATCAACGACGAACCGGTGAAACGCGAACTGCTCGGCACGCGGCTGTTCACCGAGCAGACCGGCGAGCAGGTCGAACTCGACGGCTACGCCGAAACCTTGCCCAACGGCGTCACCTACACCACGTTCGATCGCGGCGAGACGCAGGGCGATCACACCTCCGTCTACGAAGTGCCGGAAGGCCATTTCCTCATGCTTGGCGACGATCGCGACAATTCCTCCGACAGTCGCTATGAAATGGGTGGCTTCGGCTACGTGCCGTTCGACCATCTCGTCGGCAAGGCGCGCTTCGTGTTCGTGTCGTTCGACGAGACGACCTCACTCTTCAAGCCGTGGACACTGATCACCGGGTTCCGCGGGGATCGCTTCGTGCATGGCGTTCACTGACAACGATCTTGAAGCGCGCATCGGGCGCACGTTTCGCAAGAAGGCCTTGCTGCGCGAAGCGCTGACCCACACGTCGGTGGGGGAGCGGCAGAAACGGTCGGTTGATTACGAACGGCTGGAATTTCTCGGTGACCGGGTGCTCGGCATCGTCGTCGCGGAGCACCTTTTCGAGACGTTTCCCAACGAAGGGGAGGATCGGCTCGCGCCCCGCCTCAACGCGCTTGTCAACAAGGACGCGTGTGCGCGGGCGGCGCGGCGCATCGATCTGGGCGCGGCGCTCATCCTGTCATCATCGGAAGCCCGGACCGGCGGGCGCAACAAAGACACCATTCTCGCCGACGCCTGTGAGGCGTTGATCGCTGCGGTGTCTCTCGACGGGGGCCTGAAGGCGGCGCGCCAGTTCATCGAACTGGTGTGGGCCGAGGAGTTCGCTTCGGCGGGCGAAGCTCCACGGGACCCCAAGACCACGCTCCAGGAATGGGCCGCGCAGCGCAAACGCCCGAACCCCCACTACGAGGTGGTCGAGCGCACCGGGCCTGACCATGCGCCGTATTTCATCGTCGAAG
>JANNVF010000064.1:0-16384 GCA_031414315.1 Hyphomonadaceae bacterium
GTGAGCGCAAGACCGACAAGGCGCGCGTCGACGCCGAGCACCTGACTGTAGAACAACAGCAGGAAATAGCTGAAGCCGTTGTCCTTGATGCCGTAGGCGGCCGCGCCGACGCCGTAGGCGAACTTGGTCCACAACGACGGCGCAGGCGCACCTGCGCCCGCCATCGCCGGCTCCGAGACTGCCATCGTTCCTCCCGCCGGCGCTCACAGGGCCGATCTTGTCGGTCCATCATGACGCCAGATGCGGGAGCCGCAAGACGGGCGCGCTACTTCTTGCCGAACAACTTGCCGAACATGCCCTTGGCTGCGCCGCCGCCGATGTCGCCCATTGCGGCCATCGCCTGCGCCTTGGCGTTTTCGATCGCGTCGCCCACCGGGCCTTCGTTGATCAGCTTGTCCTTGCCGGCCTCGATCAGCTTGCCCAACATCGCGGAGATCACTTCCTCGGTGAGCCCTGTCTCCGCCGCCGTCGCCTTCACCGCGAGGTCCTTGCCGCCGCCAATATTGCGCGAGAGCGCCGCCGCCACGCGCACCGACTGGTCGCGGTCAAGCCCCACCGGTTCGCCGCATTGCGCAACCAGATCATCGCCGAGTTCAGACACGATTTTCGAGACGTCGAGAGCCATGGAATTCCCCTTCGCTGTGGCGGCGTGGCTTTACCACCGGACGCAATCGGGGGCTCGTTTCGAGGCGTTAATGTGGCCCCGTTCCAGAGTCTGGATCAGGCCTTCTTGAGAAACTCGGTGCGCAGCACGAGGCCCTTTACCTTATCGGCGTTGCACTCGATGAGGTCGGGGTCGTCGGTGAGACGGATGTTCTTCACCACGGTGCCGCGCTTCAGTGTGACCGACGTCCCCTTCACTTTCAGGTCCTTGACGACATGCACACTGTCGCCATCGGCGAGCAACGCACCGTTTGAATCGCGGGTTTCCATGTCGGCTCCTGACGGGGTGGGGCTTGGATACACGGCGCGCCGATGGTTCGAAAGGGTGTTGCTGCCCGAAGGCGACATCGAGCAGATCACTCCCAGGATCCGTCATCTGAGCAAATCGTTTTCGAAATCGCGCGACGCCATGAGGAACCTGCCGTCATCGGAAACGTACTGAGATTGATGCATTCCCCGCTACTCTGCGGGTCGTCCCGTTCATTTTCAGGAGATGATTATGAGTGACGTGCCGCCGCATGACCCGCAAGCGACCAACGATTCAAGGAAGCACGACGTCAGGACCCACGACTCCCGCAGCAACGCCGCGAAATGGCTCGCCGGCGCCGCAGGCGCGGCGGTCCTGCTCGGCGTTGGGTATTATGTCGTGAAAAACATGCCGTCAAACCAGCCCGCGACGGAAATCGCCAGTACCGACTCTGCCTACGATATGTCGCCCGCGCCGTTTGCAGCGGGCCCCGCCACCGGCAACCAGGCCGCGACGACAGACGTCGCCAAAGGCTCGGTCGTCTCGACTGAAACAACGACGACCACCACAAGATCGGCCGCATCTCGCCGTCGCGCGCAGGAGAGCGCTGCCGCCGCAACAGTTCCCGAGCAAGTGATCGGCGTCAGCCCCGCGAGCTATGACGGCACGGACAACAGCGACGAGATCGTCGTCACCGCTGGCCGGCGCCCCGTCTGGGCCAGTACGCCGAGCGCAAGGCGCCTATCGGCGCTTTACCCCGCGCGTGCGCTGGAGCGCGGCCGCGAGGGCGAAGCGTCCGTCCACTGCACAGTGCTCGAAGGCGGTGCACTGAATTGCTTACGCGCCTCCGAAGCGCCGGCCAATTCCGGTTTCGGCAACGCGGCGCTTCGCGTGGCGAGCAAGTTCCGGCACGCTTCCCAGCGCGCCGACGGCAGCGTCGCCGCCGGCACCCCGGTCAATCTGCGCGTCGTTTTCCGCATTTCGGACGATGACCGCCGCCGGAGCTAGGGCAGCACTCCCTCGCCGCCGCGATCTGCGCAGTTCAAATGAGGGAATTGAGGCGTTCGGTGTGTCGCTCTGCGCAACGCGCGGTTTGCAGACCCGCAAGGCGATTTGTCCACTTTCGCGGGTTATTTGTACACGCCTTGGTGACCGTTTGTAGACCGTCAGAAACGCTATACAAAAGTTGGCGGGCGGCCGGCTTCGGCTCTACGTGGCGGCGCGGATCTTCTCAGCCCGCGCCTCCACCATCGCCACGATCTTCTCCACCATATCAGCGTTGGACAGCTTGTGATCGGGCTTGCCGCTCACGTACATCATGCCGCTCCCCGCGCCGCCGCCGGTGAAACCGAGGTCCGTCATCAGCGCCTCGCCCGGCCCGTTCACCACGCAGCCGATGATCGACAGCGTGATCGGTTCGGCGATGTGGGCGAGCGCCAGCTCCAGCTTTTCCACCGTCTCGATCACGTTGAAGCCCTGCCGCGCGCACGACGGGCACGCGATGATGTTCACGCCGCGCTGCCGGAGGCCCAGCGACTTCAGCAGGTCGTGACCGACCTTCACCTCTTCCACCGGATCGGCCGCGAGCGAGACGCGGATCGTATCGCCGATGCCGGCCCAAAGCAGCGCGCCCATGCCGATCGACGACTTCACCGTGCCGGTGCGCAGCGCGCCGGCTTCGGTGACGCCGAGATGGAGCGGCGCGTCCGTCGCTTCCGCGAGTTGCTGGTAGGCGGCGGCGGTGAGGAAGACGTCCGACGCCTTCACGGAAATCTTGTAGTCGTGGAAATCATGCTCCTCGAGCATGGCGGCGTGGCGCAGCGCGCTTTCCACCATCGCTTCGGGGCATGGCTCGCCGTACTTTTCGAGCAGCTCGTTCTCCAGCGACCCCGCGTTGACGCCAATCCGCATCGAGCAGCCGTGATCCTTCGCGGCCTGCACCACGTCGCGCACCCGCGACGACGACCCGATGTTGCCCGGGTTGATGCGCAGGCACGCAGCCCCCGCCACCGCCGCCTCGATGCCGCGCTTGTAGTGGAAGTGGATGTCGGCCACGAGCGGGACGTTGACCTCCTTCACGATGTCGGCGAACGCCGCCGTGGAGCCCCCATCCGGGCACGAGACCCGCACGATATCGACGCCCGCCGCCTCCATGGCGTGAATCTGCGCGACGGTCGCCGCCACGTCCGTGGTCAGCGTATTCGTCATGGATTGCACGGTAATCGGCGCATCCCCGCCCACCGGGACCTTGCCAACATGGATCTGGCGCGATTTGCGCCGCACGATGCGCCGCCAGGGGCGGAGGTGGTGGAGGTCGGTCATGGCGCGATCGTATCCCCGCCGTGTGACGGGGTCACGGCGGCGGTCAGCCTTCGCCCGCAGGTGCGGCGATCTTGTCCACCTGCCGCCCCAGCACCGGCGCGCCTGGCTCGCCCAGCGTGCCCACCAGTGTGCCGTTCAGCTTGACCTGGAAGGCGCCGCCGTCGCGGGCGTGGAGCGTCCAGCCGGCGCCGACGTCCGGCCGGTAGCGTTCGCCGGCCTGCAGGGTGCGGGACAGGAAAATCGTGCCGTCCTGGCCACGGACCTCGATCCAGGCCGGGGCGCTGGCTTCGATTTCGATGACCTGGGCCGGGAGGCTCCACGGATCTTCCGGGGTCGCCTCTGCGGCGACGGTGGACGGGGCCGCTGGCGTCGATGGCGCAGCTGCGACCGCAGCCGGCGCACGGGTTGCGGCCTCTTCGGCCTGGGAGTCGTGGAACGCGCGCCAGCCGACGAACGCGGCGCAGACCACCGCCAGCGCCAGCGCGGCGAGCCACGGACGCTCTTTCGCGGGCTTGGAGTCCGGGTTGCGGATCTGATCGGAGGCGTCTTCGCGCAGCCGGGCGCTCTCGCCCTCGTACTGCGCGACGATCTCGGCCTCGGGCATGCCGAGGAACTTGGCGTAGCTGCGCAGGTAGGCCTTGGCGTACGCCTTGCCCGGAATGAGGTTGACGTTCATCGCCTCAAGCGCGGCCACATACTCAGGCCGGATCATCAGCTTGGCGGCGACGCTTTCCAGCGACAGGCCCTTGGCTTCACGCGCGGCCTTCAGCTTGGCGCCGGCCCTCATGTGCGGCGCCGAAACGACCGCAGGCGCAGGCTCGCGGACCACAGGACGGGCTGGTGGGGCGTCGGGACCATTGGCTGCGGGTCCTGGAGGTGGGTTGAACATGTTCACGCGGCCTGCCGGAACTGTCCGGCCCTTGAATGAAGCACCTGCTACGCAATTAGCGCGCCGAGCGTTAATGTACCGCTGCGAGCTGATTCATTCAATGCAATGCGCTGCGGCGCCGCAGGCGCAAGGTTACTCGTCCAGAAACCTTACAGGGAAACGCCTGCGCCCTTGGCCCACGCCGTGAGCTCCGTGCGCAGCGACGTGGCGGGCGAAAGCAGCAGACCTTCGAGTTCCGCCCGCGCCGCGCTCGCATCGAGGCTGCGCAGCATGCGCTTGACCGGCCCGATGCCGGCTGCAGGCATGGACAAACGGTCATAGCCCAGCGCGATCAGCGCCATCGCCTCCAGCGGCTTGCCCGCCGCCTCGCCGCAGATCGACAGCGGAATGCCCACCTCCGCCGCCTGACTCCGGATCATGTCGAGGAAGCGCAGCGCCGGCGCGCAGAGCATGTCGTAGCGTTCCGAGACGCGCGGATTGCCCCGGTCGGCGGCGAAGAAATACTGCATCAGGTCGTTGGTGCCGATCGACAGGAAGTCGGCCTTGCCCTTCAGGAACGGGATGGCGAAGGCGATCGCCGGCGCCTCGATCATGGCGCCGACCTCCAGCTTGGAGGGACCTTTGCGCCCCTTGCCCTGCGCCAGCGCAATTTCCTTTTCCACGAGCGCACGCGCAGCGTCGAACTCCGCCGGCACGGTGACCAGCGGGAACATCACGCGCAGCCAGCGGCCCTCGGCGGCCTCCACCAGCGCGCGGACCTGCGCCTTCATCAGCGCCTCCCGGTCGAGCGCGATGCGGATGGCGCGCCAGCCCAGCGCGGGGTTTTCCTCCCGCTCGTGCTGCACGTACGGCAGCACCTTGTCGCCGCCCACATCGAGCGTGCGGAACGTCACCGGCTTCTCGCCGACGGCGTCGAGGATGTCGCTGTAGAGCTTCATCTGCGCCTGCACGCGGGGCAGTTGCTCCGACACCATGAACTGGAATTCGGTGCGGAACAGGCCGATGCCCTGTGCGCCAGCATCGTCGAGATGCTGCACGTCGAGCATCAGCCCGGCGTTCAGCAGCATCGCGATGGCGCGGCCGTCCTTCGTCACCGCCTTCTCGTCACGCAGACGCGCGAATTCCTCCGCCTGCGCCGAACGCAGTTCGAGCCGCTGCTCGTAGGCGATGACGACTTCCGGCTCCGGCCGCAGCCGCGCCTCGCCGCGTTCGCCATCCAGCACGATGCGGTCTCCCGCCTCCAGCCGAGAGGCCAGATGCGCGAGGCGCCCCACCATCGGGATGCCGAGTGCGCGGGCGATGATCGCGGCGTGCGAGGACGCGCCCCCCTCCTCCAGCGCCACGCCCTTCAGGCGTTCGACGCCATACTCCAGCAATTCCGCCGAGCCGATGTCGCGGGCGATGAGGATCGCGTCCTCGGGCAGCGACGCTTCGGTTTCGCCTTCCGGCGCCGCCAGCGCGCGCAGCAGGCGGTTGTCGAGATCCTCCACGTCGTGCATGCGATCGCGCAGATAAGGATCGCGCGCGCCGCTCATTTTCGCACGGTGTTCGGCGCGCGCGTTGGCGACGGCCGCATCGGCGGAGAGCCCGTCCCGCACGCCACGCTTGAGGCGATCTTCCCACGAGCGGTCGTACGCAAGCAGCCGCAGCGTCTCCAGCACTTCGCGCGATTGTCCCGACAAACGGCCCGGATCGCGCGTCAGCATTTCATCGGCAGCGGCGCGCACGCGCTTGAGCGCGGTGTTCAGGCGCTCCTCTTCCTTGACCGGATCGTCGGCGATCATGCGGCCAAGCGGCGTGTGCGGTTCGTGCAGGAACGCGCGGCCAATCGCGATGCCATCGGCGAACGCGCGTCCGACGAGGCGTTCCGGCCGGCTCGGCCGCACTTCCACTTCCTGAAGGCCGGAGAGATCGCCGAAGTTGCCGGAGGCGACCATCTCTTCGAGCACCATCGCGACGGTCTGCAGTGCCTCGACTTCTTCGTCGGCGTAGACGCGCGAGGCGCGGTTCTGCACGACGAGCACGCCGAACACGCGCTCGGAGCGCACGATCGGGACACCGAGAAACGAGTTGTAGGATTCCTCGCCGGTTTCCGGCCGGTAGGCGAAACGCGGATGCTGCTGCGCATCGGCGATGTTGAGCGGCCGCGCGGTTTCGGCCACGAGGCCGACGAGACCCTCGTTTTCCTTCAGCTTGGTGCGGTGCACCGCCTCGGCCTTCAGCCCTTCGGTGGCAAACAGCTCATGGATGGTGCCGCGCTTCAGATAGATCGAGCACACGTCGGCCACCATGGTAGACGCGATCATGGTGACGAGACGGTTCAGCCGCGCCTGGGCGCTGTCGCCCGCGCTCATGATTTCGCGCAGCTTGCGCAACAGCAAGCGCGCGGCGCCGGGGGCGGACACGGGAGTCATGGCGCGCAGGAGCCTCTACGTCGCATCGAGACCATAAGCCGTGTGCAACGCGCGCACCGCGAGTTCCACGTACTGCGCGTCGATCAGCACGGAGATCTTGATCTCCGAGGTGGAGATGACCTCGATGTTGATGCCCTTGGCGGCGAGCGCCGAGAACATCGTGCGTGCGACACCAACCTGGCTCTTCATGCCGATTCCGATCACCGACACCTTGGCGACATCGCGCTTGATGTGCAGTTCGTCGTATTCAAGGTTCGTATGCGCGGTCTGCAGCACGTCCTCGGCCCGCGGCGCGTCGCGGTCGGGGCAGGTGAACACGATGTTCTGTTTGCCTTCCTGGCGCGACTGACTCTGCACGATCATGTCGACGTTGATTCCGGCATCAGCAAGGCGCCCGAATATGTCGGCGGCCACGCCCGGCCGATCCACGACACCGATCAGCGACACCTTCGCTTCGTCGCGCGAGTAGGCGACGCCGGAGACGATCTGCTTTTCCACGATTTCTTCCTCGTCGCACACGATGGTGCCGGCGTTGGGTTGCCCCGGCTCGACAAAACTCGACAGCACGCGCACCGGCACGCGCTGCGCCATGGCCAGCTCGACCGACCGCGTCTGCAGCACCTTGGCGCCGAGCGAGGCCATCTCCAGCATTTCTTCGTAGGAGATTTTTTCGAGCCGCCGGGCCTTGGTCACGATGCGTGGGTCGGTGGTGTAGACGCCGTCCACGTCGGTGTAGATGTCGCAGCGTTCGGCCTTCAGCGCTGCGGCGATGCCGACGGCCGATGTATCCGAGCCGCCGCGCCCGAGCGTGGTAATGCGGCCCTCGGCGGTGACGCCCTGAAAGCCCGGAATGACAGCCACCTCGCCCGCATCCATGGCGCGTGCGAGATCACCGTTCTCGTCGATGCCGTCGATCCGCGCCTTGGCGTGCGCCGCGTCCGAGCGCACCGGAATCTGCCAGTTCTGCCAGGACCGCGCCGGCACCCCGATCTGGCGCAGCGCCAGCGCCAGCAGCCCGGTGGTCACCTGCTCGCCGGTGGACACCACCACGTCGTACTCGTCGTCGAAGCCCGGGCCGTTGGCGCCGGCGCCGTTAGCGCCCTCGCCGCCGGCGTCGCGGGCAAGCTTCACCAGCTTGTCGGTCTCTCCCGACATGGCCGAGACCACCACCGCGAGGCCGCGCCCCGGCTGGCTGGCGCGCTCCGCCGCCACGATCCGCGCCACGCGCCGGATCCGCTCCACGTCGCCCACGGACGTGCCGCCGAATTTCATCACCAAACGGGTCATCGGCGGGGTCATAACCGATCCGCCGCCGGGAAAGAACTGAATCGGCCCATTTCTGTCACTTGGTCGCGCCACCGCTACCGGATGAGGCTTTTCGCCGGCATTCCTGCCGCGCTAGACTGACCCGACAGTGCGGGGGCGCGTTGGGGCATGGGTCACGAGTTCGAACTCTACAAACTGCTGTCCGACCAGATCGAACATCTGCGTGCGGCGCAGCGCGAGTCCCGGCGGTTCTATACGTTGGTCAATATCACCGGCGCCAGCATCGTGTTCGGGATCCAGAGCGAGAAGGAGGTGTCGGCGCTCGCCAGCCTCGGCGTCGTGCTGGGCCTTCTGGTGCTGTGTACGTTGTGGCTGAACGCCACATCGTATTACACCCGTTGCATTCGCCTGAAGTCCGACAGTCTCCTGACGATCGAAGCTGCACTCGGCTTTGCCTGGTTCCGCAATGAACTGAACGCGCTGCACGGTTCGATCAGGCTGCCCAATTCGTTTGCTGAGCGCGTCATGATCTCGATACTGATTGCGCTCTACATCGGCCTTGCCGGATTTCTGGGCGTGCAGGCCGAACTCATCAACGCCTTCGGGACCTTGAGGTTGCCTTCCCCCTCATGAGCACCACCACCCTCGACCCCGCCGAGATCGCCAAGTTCGCCGCCATGGCCGATGCGTGGTGGGACCCCAAAGGCGCGTTCGCGCCGCTGCACCGGATGAACCCCGTGCGGCTCGGCTTCCTGCGTGAAAAAATCCTCGGCCATTTCGGGCGCCCAGATGCCGGGCGCCGCCCGTTTGAGGGGCTCTCGGTCATCGACGTGGGTTGCGGTGGCGGCCTTGTCGCGGAACCGATGGCGCGGCTGGGCGCGGCGGTCACCGGGCTCGACGGCGCCGAGGAAAGCATCACCGCCGCGAGGGCGCACGCGCAGACCATGGGTCTCGCCATCGCCTACCGCGTCGACACGGCGGAGCACGTCGCCTCCACCGGCGTGACCTACGATGTCGTGCTTGCGCTGGAGATCGTCGAGCACGTGGCGGACGTGCACGCCTTCTGCGACGCGGCGATGGCGCTGGTTGCCCCCGGCGGCCTGATGATCGTCTCCACGATCAACCGCACACTCAAGGCCCGCGCGCTCGCCATCACCGCGGCCGAGCGCGTGCTGCGCTGGGTCCCGCACGGCACGCACGACTACGAGAAGCTGGTGACGCCGGAAGAACTGCGCGGCGCCATGCACGCGCTCGATATCGATGGCCCGTTCGGCCTGAGCTTCAACCCGCTCGACGGACAATGGCGCATTAGCGCCGATGCGAGCATGAACTATTTTCTGACGGGGACGAAGGCGTAAGCGAATGGTCAAGCAAATCGCTATTTTTCTGTTTGCAATGTTCATCAACCTCAACGCCTTCGCGCAGGAGTCGAAAAAAGTAGCTCTTGTAATCGGCAATGGCGCTTACGCGAATGCCAATCACTTGACCAATCCCGCCAATGACGCTCGCGTCGTCGCAACAGCGCTGCGGCAGGCAGGCTTCTCGGCCATCGACTTAAGAACCGACCTCGACCTTCAAGCATTCCAAGCGGCGCTGCGCCATTTTGCCGTCCGCGCGCGAGGTGCAGATATTGCTCTGATATACTTTGCGGGGCACGGTATGGAAGCCAACGGTCAGAACTGGCTTGTACCGACGGACGCGAAGCTCACGGCAGATACAGATTTGGAGTTTGAAGCCGTGCGACTGGAGAGTTTGTTGCGCGTAGCCGAAGGGGCCCGAGTCCGCATAGTTGCGGTTGACGCGTGCAGAGACAATCCGTTCGTACGCTCCATGAGTCGAACATCCACCATGTATGCAGCGTCCCAGGGGCTTGCGAGCATCGAGGTCGATGACTTCGTGATCATGTATGCAGCTGCGGCCCGCAGTACCGCCGAAGACGGCACTAGCGGCAACTCGCCCTTTGCATCAGCGCTGGCGAGCAGACTGCTAGAGCCCGGTGTCGATGTGCGTTTGCTCGCCGGGAAAATTCGCGATGACGTCCTACGAGAAACTCAAGGTCGGCAGAGGCCATTCGTGAGCACGAGTATCTCCGGACGACCGCTCTATCTATTCACCGGCTCCGGCATTCGTCCACCCGATCCGTCGCGGATTCATTGGGCCAGTTCCGATTGGAATGACGTTGGCGTTCAAAAGGACATCGCTGAATTTTTCGTTCGTTGTGCGGCAGTGAGTCATCTTATGTCTATGGCGGAAGGGATGGGCCCCGAAACGAAGGCTGGCGCCGAACGCGAGCGCGACTTCAGCAAAACTCTTGCGATTTTTTGGCGATCTCGAGTTTTGTCAGCCAACAGCGTAGCTGATCACAGGATAGCTGTTGATAAAGCGGTTTCGGAAGAGGCTGCGCGTACTGAACGCATTCGCTTGGAGAACTCAAGATTTTACGAGCAGTATTTTGAATTGTCCGTGCAGCCCTGCATTGACGTGCAGCCCTTGCGACGCCGGATGTTCGAGATCGCGGGTATCCCGCCACAGTAGGCCGTGAGTTAAGACGGCCCTAAAAGGTCCCACGTGTTGCCGCAGACATCCTCGAACACCACGACCTTCCCGTAGGTTTCCGTGCGCGGCGCCTCGTGAAAGCGCACGCCTTTCGCGAGCATGGCGGCGTAGTCGGCGTCGAAATCATCGGTGTGGAGGAAGAACCCCACACGCCCGCCGGTCTGGTCGCCAATGCGCGCGGCCTGTTCGGGCGTCGCGGCCTTCGCCAGCAGCAGGCTTACGCCCCCGCCCTCCGGCGCCACGCGCACCCAGCGCTTGTCCGGCGAGAGCGGCGTATCCTCGATCAATGCAAAACCCAGCGCATCGACGAAGAACGCGATCGCTTCGTCGAAGTCGCGCACCACAAGCGTGACGGCGCCGATGTGCATGTCAGTGCCGGAAATGGCGCATGCCGGTGAACACCATGGCGAGGCCCGCTTCGTCCGCCGCCTTGATGACCTCGTCGTCGCGGATCGAGCCGCCGGGCTGGATGATCGCCGTGGCGCCGGCTTCGGCGGCTTGCAGCAGGCCGTCTGCGAACGGGAAGAACGCGTCGGACGCGCAGGCGCACCCGCGCAGCAGCGGCGCGATTTCCGCCGCCTCGCCCGCGCGCAGCGCCGCGATCCGCGCGCTGTCGCGCCGGTTCATCTGGCCCGCGCCGATGCCGAGCGTCTGGCCGTTCTTCGCATAGACGATGGCGTTCGACTTCACGTGCTTGCACACCGTGAACGCAAACAGCATGTCGCGGATTTCGTCTTCGGTCGGTGCGCGTTTGGTCACCACCTTCAGCCCCGCGCGCGTGACCCTGCTCGTATCGCGCGACTGCACGAGCAGGCCGCCCGCGACGGTCTTCGCGGTGATCCCAGCCGTCGCCGGGTCCGGCAGACCGCCCGCGAGCAGCAGCCGCAGGTTCTTCTTCTTGGCGAACACCGCGACGGCCTCCTCGTCCGCATCCGGCGCGATGACGACCTCGGTGAAGATTTCCGCGATCGCCTCGGCCGCGGCGCGATCGAGCCTGCGGTTCACCGCCACGATGCCGCCGAACGCCGACACCGGATCGCACGCCAGCGCGCGCTTGTAGGCGTCGAGCAGATCGCCGCCCAGCGCCACGCCGCACGGATTGGCGTGCTTGATGATCGCCACCGCCGCGCCGGCCTTGGGATCGAACTCCGCGACGAGTTCGTAGGCGGCGTCGGTGTCATTCAGATTGTTGTACGACAGTTCCTTGCCCTGCACCTGCCGCACAGTGGCGACGCCGGGGCGCGCCTCGCCGTTCACATAGAACGCCGCCGACTGGTGCGGGTTCTCGCCGTAGCGCAGGGACTGTTTCAGCCTGCCACCGACGGCGCGCCATGCCGGCGAGTCATCGCCCAGTTGTGCGGCAAACCAGTTGGAAATCGCGGCGTCATACGCCCCGGTGCGCGCATACGCCTTCGCCGCGAGCTTCTTGCGCAGCGCAAGCGTCGTACCGCCCTTCTCCGTGATCTCCGCCAGCACCGCCGCGACGTCGTCCGCATCCGTGCACACCGCGACGAACTCGTGGTTCTTCGCCGCCGCGCGGATCATGGCCGGGCCGCCGATGTCGATGTTCTCGACGCAATCGTCCCACGGCTTGCCCGCCGCCACCGTCGCCTCGAACGGATAGAGGTTCACATAGAGAAGATCGATCTCGACGATCTCATGCGCAGCCATCGAGGCCATGTGATCGGGCCTGTCGCGCCGCGCCAGCAGGCCGCCGTGCACGCCGGGGTGCAGCGTCTTTACGCGGCCGTCCATCATCTCGGGAAAACCGGTGATGGCGCTAACGTCGCGCACCTTCAATCCAGCCGCAGCAATCGTCGCCTGCGTGCCGCCGGTGGAGACGAGATCAACGCCCTTCTCCGCCAGAGCCCGGGCCTGCTCGATAAGGCCTGCCTTGTCGGACACGGAGATGAGCGCGCGCTGGACGCGGATGATGTCTGTGGTCATGCGATGGTCCCGGGAATCGTGTCCGGGGACGGGTAGCACGCACCTCGCCGAGTAGGGAAATCGATTGCTCTACGCGTTCACTGCGCGGGGATGTTCTCGACGAAGGGGCACATCTTGCCCTGAGCCAGCTCCATCACCCTTCGTCCGCGCATCAGGGTGGGCATCATCTCCTGCATGTTGCCCATCATGCCGGCATAAGCGCGCTGGCCTTTTTCGCCCTCTTTCTGCTGCGCGCGCATCTGCGCCTGCACGACCGCGCCCTGCGCAATGCTTGCGCCGGGGATGAAGGAACCGGCGACCCCCAGCGCGGCGTTGGCGGCCATGTTGGCTTTCGCCTGCGCCATCATGCGCTCGGAACGTTCCCGTTCCGACTGCGCGGTGGCGCCGATGGCGGCCATGTTGTCCTGCACCGTGGCGGAGGTCATGCTGGAAGTCATTTCCGCCTGGAGCTGATCGCAGGTAAGCATCTCGTCTCCCGGACGGGCCGCGCCCGCCGATGCCTGCGCCTGCGACTCCTGCAGCGCCGTGCCGGCATTGAGCATTTCCTGCTGGCCGCTTTGCGCGTAGGCGGCTCCCAGCGCCGACAGGCCAAGCAAGACCGCAACAACGGATGGCAAGATACGCATGGCGGCCTCCCTACCTCCGTCTCCCGGACCTTCCGCCGCTATTGCGGCAAGCGCAAGACCCGGCGCGAACTACGCCAATCGCGACAGCTTCCACTTCACCAGGTTCGGGCTCTTGTCTTCCGGCGCGCTCGGGTCGGTGACGCCATACAGCACGATCTGCCGCGTGCGTTGCGGCGCGCCAGCGCCGGAAAGGTAGATCGAGTGTTCGATCTCCATGCGCCGCGCATCGGTGACAAAACTCCAGGCCGGGCCGTTCTGCGGGGTCAGCGTCATCTGGTGGATGTCGGTGCGTTCGGCGCGGACGTTGGGGTGCAGGTGAAAGCGTACGGCGAAAGTCACCGGCTTCAGGCCCGCGCGCGCGCCGCCGAGTGGCGGCGACGCCGCATCCTGGCCCCACATCTGGCGGCCGTCAGACGACAGGAATACCCGCCTGCGATGCAGATAGCCGAACTGCGCGCGATAGCCATCGTGGTGCGCGTCGACCAGCACGCCGTCGTCTTCTTCCGTGCGCTTCTGGCCGACGATCGGCCCCACCGGGTGCGCGGCGCCGCGCCCACTGCGGCGCTGGGAGAACACCGCCGACAGCGCATCGTCGATCACCAGTGTGGAATGGCCGTTGGTGGCGCGTCCTGCAGCGCGCCATTCCGGCAGCAGCTCAACACCGCTGCCGACGCTGACGATGATCCGGTCCGGCCCGCACGACATTTCAAAACCGAGCGCGCCCGCGTGCGCGCGCTCGCCGTAGGCTGGTGGCGGCGCGCCGCCCACGTCCATGATCAGCACCACATCGCCGGCGACGAGCCGCTGGTAGCCCGACTGCGTGGCGAAGTTGAATTCGCGCGCCTTCGGCGCCTCGCGCAGCGCCGACGCAAGCGTTTCAGCCGACCCCTCCGCGCCACCGTTGGCGGCCGCGAGCTTGCCATCGCTCATGCGCAATAGTTTGAGGATCGCCGCCGCGCGCGGCAACGCATCGCGCACCAGACGCGGCGTCTCCAGCCCCTGGCGCACCAGCGCATCGTCTGCGGCCAGCAGATCGCAGTACGCCTCCAGCAGTGCAAACGGCGAGCGCGACTGGTGGCCGCCATCGGACAAAAACTGCGACGCACACGCTTCCTCCAGCGTCTCTTCGCCTTCCTCGCGCAGCCGGTCTCCATCGGGAATGCCGCTGACGCCCGCGAGCACCAGCGCCGCGCCCGCCTTTATGCGCGACAGCGGCTCGCGCAGATCCTGCACCGCGAGTTGAAGGTGCCGCGCTTGTCGCGCGAGGGATCGCATGAGGTCAGGCCGGCGAATGGGATCGCCCATCTCGAACGCGCTGCGACCGTGGCAGAACCATGCGAAAAGACGCTCGGCCACCAGTTCCGGCGCCCACGCGGCGGCGTGGAAATCCTTGCCGAATCCTTCGACCCACGAGTCGATCAGCACGGTGGCGGCTTCCTGACCGCTGACCCCGACACTCGCCACGTCGATCAGCCACGAAAAACTGTGCAGCCGCGCCGCGAAGTGCAACGACGGCGGCGGCGCGCTCCACGGAATCGGCTGCATCGACGGCAGCTTTTCGCTGGCGATGCGCCACTGGCCGCGCACGATGTCCATGCCACGCGCGAAGTCCCCGACGCGCGGATCTTTGCCCCACTGCACGATCCGGTCCGGATCGGCACCGCGCAACATCATCTTGTAGAACGGTGTCGCGCGCCATTCTTCCGAGGCGGCGGCGAGCAACCCGCGCCATGCGCGCGGCGGAAGAACGCCGCCGGCCATCAGGTGTGACGCGTGCTCTGCGCGCGCACGCTACCCGCCCCGCAGTTTCGCGATGTTGAGCGCGTAGCGGCCCGGGCCTTCACCGAAGACGGCCGTCCCGGCCACCAGCGCCGTGGCCCCCGCAGCGATGATCCGAGGCGCGTTGTCGGCGGTGACGCCGCCATCAACCTCAAGGATGACGTCCTTGCCGATCGCGTCGATGCGCTTGCGGAGCGTTTCGATCTTGCGGAGCTGGCTCTCGATGAATTTCTGGCCGCCGAAGCCCGGGTTGACGCTCATCACCAGCACGAGATCGAGATCTTCCAGCAGGTAGTCGAGCAGTTCCACCGGCGAACCGGGATTGAGCGATGCGCCGGCCTTCGCGCCTGAGGCCTTGATGGCCTGGATCGTGCGATGGCCATGCGGGCCAGCTTCAGGATGGAAAGTGATGATGTCGGCGCCGGCGTCGCGGAACGCCTGGATGAACGGATCGACCGGCTGGATCATCAGGTGGACGTCGAGCGGTGTCTTCGCGTGCGGCTTGAGCCCTTTCACGACCATGGGTCCGATGGTGATATTGGGCACGTAGCGCCCATCCATCACGTCCACGTGCACCATGTCGGCGCCGGCGGCCTCCACGGCGCGCACCTCCTCGCCGAGACGCGCGAAATCCGCCGAGAGAATCGACGGGGCAATCAACACCTGAGCCATCCATCGCGCGTAACAGGGCTCGCCCGCCCGCGCAACCGACCGGCAACCAGACAGGGGCGCAGATTACATTCTCGCCACGCTTGCGATTTTCTGACAAGAGACGGCGCGCGCGACATGTCCCGTCGTGCGCACCGCCGCTTTCAGGCCGCCGCGTGGTCCCCACCTCGCGAGCGCCAAGCGTAGAGACCTGCCATTCCGCCTCAAAGTATCAAACGAGAGTGACGCCGCCGCGCAATGTCGTATTGTCGACGCACAATCGCGGGTGGGATCGCTTCATGTTTGATATCGAGGCGATTATCGCCGTGTTCGACCGTGTCCTGCTGGACCCGTTGTCGCTCGAGGCCGCGTTCACCGAGCTTCCGCGCGTCACCAACGCCCGCGCCGCCTTCATGTACAGCCTCGTGCCCGGCCGCCCCGGCCTCGTCGGCGACCAGACTGCCGCGGACATGCAGCGCCTCTACGCCGAGCAGGGCTGGATGGGGTCGGACCTGTTCACGGCCCTCGCCCCCACGCTGGCGATGGACGAGGTGCATGTCTCCGACGCGTTCCTGCCGGAGCAGACGGCCCGCACCAACCGGTTCTTCACCGGCTACCTCAGCCGCTGGGACATCTTCCGGGGCGCCGGCTGGTGGTTCGACCTCGATGGCGAGCCGTGGGTCTTCTGCCTCGCCCGCACCGAGGCGCAGGGGCACTTTACCCCCGATGAGATCGCCGCCCTCAACGGCGCCCGAGCGCGGATCAACTGGTCGTTCTCCGCGCTCAACAAGCTGGCTGCCGGGCGCACGGCGGCCATCTGCGACACCCTCGACATGATGGCCGCGCCTTACGTGCTGCTCGACCATCGCGGCGGCGTGGCGCGGGTCACGGAGTCGGCGGCGGCGATGTTCGATGATGATTTCGGCGTTCAGGACACCGTCCTGCGGGCATCGGATGCGCGTGCCAACGAGCTGCTCCAGCATGTCTCGGTGATGGCGCGTTGCGGCGCGCTAGGCGCCGATATCGC
>JANNVF010000065.1:0-10310 GCA_031414315.1 Hyphomonadaceae bacterium
TGGTGATCAAGCCGGCCAGCCAGACGCCGTTCTCGGCGCTGGCGATCGCGGCGCTTTGCGAGAAGGTCGGCTTTCCGCGCGGTGTGGTGAATGTGATTACCGGATCAGCGGCGGCGATCGCCGACGAGATGTGCGAAAACCCGGTGGTGCGCAAGATCACGTTCACCGGCTCCACTGAAGTCGGCAAGAGCCTCGGCGCGAAGGCCCTGACACACATGAAACGCGTGTCGATGGAACTTGGCGGCAACGCGCCGTTCATCGTGTTCGACGACGCCGACGTCGGCGCGGCGGTGAAGGGCGCGATGCTCTCCAAGTTTCGCAACATGGGGCAGACGTGCGTCTGCGCGAACCGTATTCTTGTGCAAGCTGGCGTGTTCGACGCGTTCTCGGAAAAGCTCGCGCAGGCCGTGCGCGGACTCAAGATCGGTGACGGCCTCGACGCCGGCGTCGAACAGGGGCCGCTGATCGACATGGCGGCGGTGGAGAAGGTCGAAGAGCATCTGGCGGATGCGCGTGCGCATGGCGCCCGTGTCCTGACCGGTGGAGCGCGCCACGCGCTCGGCGGCACCTGGTTCGAACCGACCGTCATCGCCGGCGCTACCGCCGAGATGAAAATTTCCCGGGAAGAAACCTTCGGTCCCGTGGCGCCGCTCTTCCGCTTCGAGACGGAAGCGGAAGCCATCGCGATGGCCAACGACACCGAGTACGGCCTCGCCTGCTATTTCTACACCAACGACCTCGGCCGTGCGTGGCGGATGATGGAGGCGCTGGAGTACGGCATGATCGGCGTCAACGAAGGGCTGGCGTCCACCGAGGTCGCGCCGTTCGGCGGCGTGAAGGAGTCCGGGATGGGACGGGAAGGCTCGAAATACGGCCTGGAGGACTATCTCAACGTGAAGTACGCGCTGCTTGGCGGTCTCGGCCTCTAGCGCCTGGCGACGGCGCAGACATAGTCCGGCGCCGGTGAAAATACGGTGATGTGCATGTCATGCATCGACAGCGAGAACGGCATGTTGTTGCGCCCTCTCGACAGGCTGCCAACGCACATCGCCAGCGCTTGCGACAGCGACAGACCGCACGCCTTCAGCAACGCCTCCTTGGCGGTCCAGCGCCACGCGAACTCAAAGCGCGGGTCGTCCGATGCGTTGATCACCTGCGCTTCCGCCGCCGTGAAATAGCGCGCGGCGAGCCGGACGACGTCATCGGTACGGTCGATCGGTTCGACGTCGATGCCGACGGGATCGTTCGCCACGGCGACGGCGACGGCGCCGCGTGTGTGGGACAGACTCACACTGGTTTCGTGGTGCGGCCGGAGGAGGCGCGGGGCGCCGTCGTCCTCTGCGAACGGCACGGCGTCTGGCTTCAGCCCGATGCGTGCGCCGACGACCTGACGCTTCAAGATGTGCGCCGCGCGCCGCAGATCGGCGGCGTCGATTACCGTCATCGCGTCGCAGCGCGCGCGTTCCGACACGCTCAGCACATGCGCAAATGAAGAAAGGTCTTGCCGGACGATGTCCATGCGCCACCCGCCGATGCCGGTCTCGTCTCCGTCATGCAGAGCAATCGTCAGCACGGCGCGCGCGTGGCTCAGGCCAGCAAGGGCGCCGCGCGCCGGTCGATGTCGGCCGCGAGATCCGCGCTCTGCGCGAACGGCGCCCTCACCACCGGCGTGCGGATGGCGTCGAAGCGTTTGGCGAGACGGTCGCTCATCGGCGCGATCGCGGCGGCGATCGGCGCCATCTCCGCCATCTGGCCATTGCAGTGGCAGACGATGTCGCAGCCCGCTGCCAGTGCCTTCGCGGACGACACCTCGACCGGCGCCTTGAGAGCCTTCATGGAAATATCGTCGGTGACGAGCAGTCCCTCAAAGCCGATGCGGCCGCGCACCACCTCGGCAATGATCTTCGCAGACGTCGTCGCCGGCTCCGCCGGATCGAGCGCCGGGAACAGCAGGTGCGAGACGATGCCCCATGGCAGGTCGTTCAGTGCGATGAACGGCGCGAGATCAAGTTCGAGTTCATCCATCCCCACGTCGATCACCGGCAGATCGTAGTGGCTGTCGAGGCGCGCGCGCCCGTGACCCGGAAGATGTTTCAGCGCGCCCTGCACGCCGAAGTCCGCCATGCCGTCGATGTAGGCGCGCCCAAGGGCGGCGATGATCTTTGGGTCGCTGTGGAAGGCGCGGTCGCCGATGGCGTCGTGCGTGTAGGGAAACACCACGTCGAGGCACGGCGCGAAGTTCACGTTGACGCCTACTTCGCCGAGTTGCGCGCCGATCGCGCGGCCGGTGTCGCGCGCGAGCACCACCGCAGCGCCGAGATCCTTGTCCGCCAGCTTGCCGATCACGCCCGACGCCGGCGCCTGCCACCAGACGGGGCGCTTCATGCGCAGCACGCGTCCGCCTTCCTGGTCGATGAAGATCGGCGCCAGCGGATCGTCGATCACCTCGCGCATGGTGGCGACGAGCGCTGTGAGCTGCGCCACGTCTTCGCAATTGCGTTTGAAGAGGATGAACCCGCAGGGGCGCGTCTCGGCGAAGAAGCGGCGCTCCTCGTCGGTGAGGATCGGGCCGGCGCAGCCGAAGATGATGGGTCGGAGGGGGGTGTTCATGGCGGTGTGCTCTTCGCTGCCCGCGTGGATCGCGCAGCCCGCACGGGCCGTCAAGGCGACAAGGGGCGCAACGCGTCGATCAGCACGCGGATCGGCTCGGCGGGGCTGATTCGGTCGAGGTCAGCCTCCACGTCGAACTCCGCCTCGGCGTTTTCCACGATAAACGCGAGCGTCCGCGAGTCGACGCCGTACCGGTAGAGCGGGGTTTCGGCGTCCACCTCGGCCAGCGCCACGCCGCCATCCACCGCGACCCGCGCCCGCAGCCACGCCTCCAACGCCGCGCTCATGACGCCCGCCGTTTGCGGAAGCCGATGCGCAGCAGCAGCAGGTTGCCGATGTCGAAGGCGCCGATGGAGATGCGGAAATAGCGCTCCATGTCGGCGACACGCTGTGCGCCGACCAGCGCCACCGCGTCGTCGCGGCGCGCGCGCAGGCGCGCCAGCCAGTGACGCGTGGTGGTCGCGTAGTGCCGGCGGTCGTTGCGGATGATCTCCGCTTCGAAGGTGTCCTCCGCGGCGTCGAGAATTTCGGACAGCTCCGGCAGGTCCGATTGCGGAAAAATGCGACTGCGCACGAAGGCGCCGTAGTCCGATGCGTCATAGGCGGCGCGATCAAAGCGCGCGGGATAGCCGATGGTCTGCAGCGAGAGGCGCCCGCCCGGCGCGAGCCACCCGGCGCACCGGGTGAAGAACCCGCGATAGGCCTCGACGCGGCCGGCGTGTCCCAGGCCCGTCTCCGCGAAATGTTCAAACGCGCCGATCGAGGTGATCGCGTCGTAGCGGGCGTCGGCCGCGTGATCGGTCCAGCTTTCCAGGCGTACGCTGGCGCGCGGCGGCGCCGACGCCGCGATGTGCGCCGCCTGTGATGTGCTCAGGGTGAGGCCCAGCGCACTGGCCACATTGCGGTTCCAGACCGCGCGCTCGATCAGACCGCCCCATCCGCACCCGATGTCGAGCAGCCGCGCGCTGGCCGTGACGCCTGCACGGTCGAGATGCCAGTCCATCTTGGCGTGTTGCGCTGCGTCCAGCGGTGTGTCCGCCGTCTCGAACAGGGCGCACGAATACGCCAGCGATGGATCAAGGAAGAGCGCAAAGAACGCATCGCCGGCGTCGTAGTGCGCGCGGATCGCGGCGGGCGAGGCGCCGGGCTGGCGCAGCGCGCGGCTCACAACGGCGCCGATGCGAGGTGGCGTGCGAGACGCGCGACACTCGCATGCTCAAGCGCCGCTTCCGCGTCGACCGGACGGCCGAGCAGATCCTCAAGATCGCCAGTCAACATGACCGCCTCCAGCGACGGCAGGCCGTAGGCGTCGAAATCCTGCTCATCATCTATCTTCGTGACACTGAGACCAAGCGCCCGGGCGAGCGCCGCGCGAATCCATGTGCGCAGGGCAGGTTCTGTGAATGGTGCGTTTGCAACGGTGTGCATACATTCTCCTCAAGGCACGCGCGGCGCATGTGGCGCCAGGGCGCCGGCGAGATAGGCGTCGCGCGTGGCGGCGCGGGCGACCTTGCCGCTGGTGGTCACCCGCACTGCGCCGCGCGGCGCGCACACGATGACGTCGGCGACAAGATCGAAGTCCGCGCCAAGCGCCTCCGCGATGGCGATGCGCGTCGCGTCCTCGTCGATGCCGCTGGGGATCTCGTGCACCACGACCAGCCGCTCGGTCGCGTCGGGTGCGGCGCAGGCGAACACTGCGGTGCGGCGCGATCCGATGGCGCCGACCCGGCGGCCAATGGCGTGCTCGATGTCGGCGGCGTGTACCTTGCGGCCCGCGCGCACGATGACGTCCTTCAGACGGCCGCAGACGTGGAGTTCACCGCCGCGCAGAAAACCCAGATCGCCGGTGCGCAGGAACAGGTGAGGCTCTTCGGGCAACTGGGCGCCGAACATCGCTGCGGTCTCCTCAGGCGCCGCCCAGTATCCCCGCGCCAGAGATGGCCCCGCGACCCAGATGGCCCCCGTCTCGCCGTCCGGAAGTGCGACACCGCGCGCCTCGTCCACAATCCGCACGGTCAATCCGACGCCGGGCGCGCCACAGGACACGGCGCCGTCGGGCGTCAGCGTGCGCGCATGATCAGGTCTCTGCGCGGTCACAAACAGGACGGACTCCGCCAGGCCGTAACCGGGAGCCAATGCTCCGGCTGGAAAGCCGCACGGCGCAAAGGCGGCGGCGAAGCGCTGCAGGGTGGCGGCGGAAACCGGCTCGGCGCCATTCACCGCGACCCGCCACGAGGAAAGATCGAGCCGCGCGCGCGCCACGTCGTCGATCCGGTCGACGCACAGGTCAAAGGCGAAGTTCGGGGCGCCGCTGAATGTGGCGCGTCGGGCGGAGATGAGCTCCAGCCAGCGCGCGGGCCGCCGCAGGAATGCGGCGGGGTGCATCAGCGTCGCGGGAAATCCGAAAGCGATGGGCGTCAGCAAGGCGCCGACCAGTCCCATGTCGTGAAAGGGCGGCAGCCAGAAGACGCCGTGATCTTCCCGACCCAGACGCCACGCGTCGCCGATGGCGGCGAGATTGCTGGCCAAGGCGCCGTGCGTGATCACCGCCCCGCGCGGCGCCCGCGTGGACCCGGAGGTGAACTGGATGTACGCGTCTTCGGTCGGCGCCGGCGTGCGAAGCTCGGCCTCCGGCGCGTGCGGTGTGGGCGCGCTGCTGTCGGTCAGCACAAGTCTCGCGTCGGTCGCGGCGACGATGCGCTGCAGAAAGTCCCGCGCCCGCGTCGTGGCCGGTGTTTGCGCAGGAACGGCGATGCGGCGGCTGCCGAGGCAACCAAGAAACATCGCCACGAAATCGAGGCCCGGCGGCAGCGCAACCACCACCCGATCCCCCGGCTGCGTGTGTTGACAGATGACGCCGGCGGCGCGGCGCACGGCGGTGGCGAGGTCGGCCCGTGTCCAGGTACGCGCTGTGGACAGGGCGCCGCGCCACCCAACCATCTCGAACGCGGGGCTGTCGTCGGCATTACCAGCGCGAAGGGCGGCAATGATGTCCGGCACACTCTGACCCAAGACCTCCCCGACAGCGTGCACCACGACACTCCACAACCTTGACTAGAATTACGGAAGGATGCAGCGTCAGGTGTCAAGCAAAGAGTGAAGCGTGCGGCGCATCGAACGACATTTTCCGAGCCTGGAGCGGGCGGGCGTCACGGACATGGTCGGCGCGCTCGCCTTTCGTGCAGCCGAAAGGCCGGACGCGGACGCTTACGTGCTGCTCGAGGGTGGGGAGCGGCCACTGCCGCCGCTGAGCTATGCTGCGTTGTTTGCGGCGGCGCGACGGGTCGCGGGCGGATTGCAGGCGCGTTTTGCGGCGCGCTCGCGGGTGCTGCTGGCGTTTCCGGCGGGCCTCGATTTCAGTGTTGCGCTGTTTGCGTGCTTCCTCGCCGACATGATTGCGGTCCCGGCGCCGTCGCCGCGCGGGAGCCGCAGCGGTACACGGCTCGAGGTGCTCGCCCGCGACTGCACGGCGGTGGCGCTGCTGACCACTGCAGGTGTCCGCGATGCTTGGCCTCAAGGCGCCGGCGTGACCGCGCTGGCGATTGAGGACCTGGACGCGGGGCGCGAGATCGCGGTGACATCGCCTAATCCCAATACGGCGGCGTTCCTGCAGTACACCTCGGGCTCCACCGGGGCGCCGAAGGGCGTGGTGATCACCCACCGCGCGCTCTGGCACAACCAGAGCGTCATTCGGACCTGCTTTGACCATGCGGAGGGCGTGACGCTGGTCGGTTGGCTGCCGAACTTTCACGACATGGGGCTGATCGGCAATCTGCTGCAGCCGCTGTACGCGGGCGGCACGTCGGTCATCCTGCCGCCCACAGCGTTCACGCAAAAACCCCTGCGCTGGTTGCAGGCGGTGTCGCGCTATCGCGCCCACACAAGCGGCGCGCCGAATTTTGCGTACGACCTGTGCGTCCGCGCCGCGACGGAAGACGCCTGCGCAGGGCTTGATCTGTCGGCGTGGCGTGTCGCGTTCAACGGCGCAGAGCCCGTGCGGGCGCAGACGCTGCGCGCTTTCGCCGAGACATTCGCGCGGTTTGGGTTCCGGCCGGAGGCGTTCATGTCCTGCTACGGCCTCGCGGAATCCACGCTGATGGTTTCGGGCACGCGGATCGGCTGTGCGCCGCCCGTCATGCGTGCGTCGCGGGCCAAACTCGCTGCGGGCGTGCTTTCGGTTGCCGGCTCCGATGACGACGCCGCAGAGGTCGTATCCTGTGGCGACGAGGTGGCGGGCGCCGCCGTCGTGATCGCGGATCCCGATAGCGGCGCGCCGCTGGCGGATGGCGTGGTGGGCGAGATTCTGGTGCGCGGCGACAGCATGTGCGTGGGCTACTGGGGCAACGGCCCGGCGACGAGCGGCGCGTTCCATGTGCGTGACGGCGTCGAGTGGCTGCGCACCGGCGATCTCGGCGCGCGCGATCGCGGACACCTGTTTGTCGTGGGGCGTTGCAAGAATCTGCTGATCATGAACGGGCGCAAGGTTCATCCCGGTGACGTGGAGACGGCGGTCGAAGCAGCGTTTGCGGCGCGGGGCGCGGTGCGGGCGCTGGTGACGGGGATGGCGGGGGCGCTGTCGGAAGAGGCGGTGCTGTTTCTTGAGCTGACCCGTGACGCACTCCGCACCCTCGCGCCGGGCCCGCTGTTTGCGGCGTTGCGCCAGTGCGCGGCGGGCGCGGCCGACGCGCCGCTGGCAGGGATCGTGCTGCTCAAGCCCGGCGCGTTGCCGCTCACCTCCAGCGGCAAGTTGCGGCGCGCGGCCTGCGCCATGCAGTTTCTGGCGGGCGGGCTTGCCGGCGTGGCGCACGTCGATGCTGGCGCCACCCGCTGGTTGGGCGCGGCACAGACTCCCGCGCCCTGAGCATCGCGACAGGCTGGCGGCGCGCGTGGTCTGGCTGTAGTGCCAACGGCTGGAGCGCTTCCATGACCGACCTGACGTCCTTCATCGCCGGACTGCCCAAGGCGGAGTTGCACCTTCACCTGGAAGGCAGTCTCGAGCCGGAACTGATGTTCGCGCTTGCCGCCCGCAACCGCATCGCCATCCCGTTCAAGAGCGTGGAGGACATCCGCGCCGCCTACAGTTTCTCGCGCCTGCAGGACTTCCTCGACATCTACTATCAGGGCGCCGACGTGCTGCGCACGGAGGCGGATTTCTTCGACCTGACCATGGCCTATCTCACGCGCGTCGCCGCCGACGGCGCGCGGCATGTGGAGGTGTTCTACGATCCGCAAACGCATACGGCGCGGGGCATTCCGTTTGGTGTCGCCGCCGATGGCATCCTCGCGGCGCTGGCGGAAGGCGAGGCCAGGCTCGGCGTCAGCTCCAGACTGATCCTCTGCTTTCTGCGCCATCTGAGCGAGGAGGACGCGTTCGAGACGCTGCGCGCGGCGGAGCCATACCTCGATCGCATCACGGGCGTGGGTCTTGATTCATCGGAACTCGGCCATCCGCCATCGAAGTTCCAGAACGTGTTCCGGGCAGCGCGCCAACGCGGCCTGCGGTGCGTCGCCCACGCCGGCGAGGAAGGCCCCGCGCCCTACGTGTGGGAGGCGCTCGACGTGTTGAAAGTGGACCGGATCGACCACGGCAACCGCTCGCTGGATGACGAGGCGCTCGTCGCGCGGCTGGCAGCGGAACAGATCACGCTCACCGTCTGCCCGCTCTCGAACCTGAAGCTCTGCGTGGTGCACGACATGGCCGCGCATCCGCTCAAGCGCATGCTCGATCTGGGGTTGCGCGCGACCGTGAACTCCGACGATCCGGCCTATTTCGGCGGCTATCTCAACCTGAACTACCTCGCCGTGGCGGACGCCCTCGCGCTGACGCGGACCGACCTTGCGACCCTGGCGCGCAACAGCTTTCTGGGATCGTTCCTTGATGACGCCGCCAAAGCGCGCCACATCGCGGCGGTGGACGCCTACGTGGCGGCCCACGCAGCCTGAGCCCTCAGGCGAACAGACGTCGGAATATGCAGTCTTTCACCGTTTTGTCTCGCAGTCCGGAGGACACGGCCGCCATCGCACGCGCCTTGGCGCCGGCGTTGCGCGCCGGCGATGTGGTGTTGCTCAGCGGCGGGCTGGCTGCGGGCAAAACCCATTTCGTCAAGGCGCTGGCGCAGGCGCTGGGATCCGCCGACGCGGTGACCAGCCCGACGTTCTCGATCGCCAACTTCTACGCCCGGCCGGGCGGGCAGATTTTGCACATGGATGCGTACCGGCTTGGCGGCGTCGCCGAATTTCGCGACCTCGCGCTGGACGACCATTTTGAAACCGGGATCACGCTGATCGAATGGGGAGACCGTGTCGCCGCGGCGTTCCGCACGCATCTGTCGCTGGCGTTTGAAACAGACGACACCGAACGCAGGCTGACATTTTCAGCGCATGGCGCGCGCTGGCTGAGCGCGATGCCGGCGCTGGCGCAACAGCTCGGCGCCACGCCATGACACTCACCCTTGCGATCGAGACCTCGTCGGCGCGGTATGGGATCGCCCTTGGCATGAACGGCGACGTGCTGTTTGACTCCGTCCGGGATCTTGCGGGCGACACCTCGCGCGATCTGTCGGATCTTCTGGCGCGCGGCGTTGGCGCCGTCGGCGCCCGGGTCGCCGATATCGCAGCGATCACGGTGGATGTCGGCCCGGGAAGTCTGGGCGCGCTGCGTGACGGTGTCTCGTTCGCCAACGGCCTCGCGTACGCGCTGGAGCGGCCGGTGTATGCGTTCAGCTCCTTCGAACTGATCGGACACGCCGCGTGGCGCGATGCGCCGGTGTTGTGCACCCGTCGCGCCAACGAAGGACTGGCGTACGCCGGCGTGTTCGATGGCGCGCGGGTGGGGCGCATGCGGTTCGGTGTGCTGGAGGAGATCGTGCCGCTGGTCGCGGGCGACGGGCGCCGCTTCACGGCGGCGGGCAGCTTTCGCGCTGAAACAGCGGCGCTGCTGGCGAACGCGGAGGTGGAGGACAGCGGCGTGGAAGTCCCGGCTGCCGCTGCGATGCTGCGAATCGGCAGCGCCGCGCGCGCGGTCTACGATGCGCGAACATCACCGGCGGCGCCGCTGAACGAACGCTCGGCGGTGTTCCATGACTGACGCCGCCGTAATTGCCCTGTGCCTGCGCGACGGCGGCGTGGCGTTGCTGCCCACGGACACGGTGTACGGCCTCGCGGCGTCGCCGGTGTCGGACCACGCCATCGCGCGGCTGTTTGCGCTGAAGGCCCGTCCGCGCACGCGCAACCTACCGATCATGGTGGCGGCGCGCGATCAGCTGGCGGATCTGGGCGCGCGACTCACGGATGCAGCGGAGCGCTTGCTGGCGTCGGACCTGATGCCCGGCGCGCTGACGCTGGCGCTGGGCATCGACAGCGACGCCGCGCCGCCATGGCTCGAAGGCCGCGAGGAGATCGCGGTGCGCATCCCCGATCACGCGCTCATGCTGGCGGTGTTGCGCCTGACCGGGCCGCTGCTGGTCACCAGCGCCAACGCGCATGGCCGTGCAACGCCCGAGAGCCTGGGCGACGCGCTTGAACAACTGCACGGCGCGCCCGACATCGCCATCGACGGCGGTATGCTCAGCGCTGTGCCGTCGACGCTTGTAAACTGCCGTCATACGCCGCCGGTGATCGAACGCATCGGCGCGATTCTGGAAGCCGTCATATGGGAAGTGCTCGGGTGACAGACAACGCCGGCCTCATCCTTGGCATCG
>JANNVF010000066.1:0-2993 GCA_031414315.1 Hyphomonadaceae bacterium
CGGAGGCCGACGCGCTGGTGGCGGCATCCGCGCAGTTCGCCGCCGCCGAGCCGTTCGCGTCGCCAAGAGCCGCGCAGGACGACCTGTTCGATCTGTGAGACCTCACGGCAGCGCCAGTGTAATGGCGATCGGCATGGTGAGGAATGAGAGCAGCGTCGTCACCGATACGATGGCCGCCATCAGCCGCGCGTCGCCGCCCATTTCGCGCGCCAGCGTGTAGCTTGCGGCGGCGGTGGGTGTTGAACCGACACCTGCAGCGATCGCGGCCGCAAGCTGGCTGCCGCCGCACGCCCGCACCACGACGTAGAAGATCGCCGGCGCCACAAGCAGCTTGATCGCGGTCGACAACACCACCTCGCGATGGGCCGAGCGGGCTGCGCCAAGATCGATTCCCGCGCCGACGCAGATCAGCGCCACCGGCATCGCCGCCTGGCCGACGAGTTTGAGCGCGTCCGAGACGGGCCCGAGATCCGGCAGCCGGATCGCCATCGCCAGAAGGCCAGCCACACATGCCAGCACCAGCGGGTTGCCGGCGACCTGCGCCACCACAAAACGCATCGAGGTTGTTCCACCCGATCCCCACCGCGCCAGCACCGCGACGCTGATGATGTTGAGCATCAGCACGGCTGGTCCGAAGATCAGCGCGATGAACGGACGGCCCAGCGGCCCGAAAATGTCACTGGCTGCGGCAAGGATTGCAAAGCCGTTCCAGCGCACCGCGCCCTGAAACACACTGGTGAACGCAGGGCCATCCTTGAGGAACAGGCGCGTCGAGAGGGCAATGACCACCACGCACAGGAACGCCGCGATCGTGCCGAACAGGTAGGGACCGGCATCCGCGCTGTCGAACGACGCCGACGCGATGGTGGTGAACAGGAATGCCGGATAGAGCACGAAGTATCCGAACCGGTTGACGTGCCCCAGCGCCTCCGCGCTCACCACGCGCGATGCGCGCACCGCCCAGCCGAGCAGGATCAGCAGGAATACCGGGGCGAGCGCCTCCAGCACTTTATCCACGCGCGTCACGCTCCTTCATGGCGTCGAGCGCGCCCTGCAGGGCGTAGGCGGCGGCAAGCTTGTCGACCACTTCGGCGCGGCGCTTGCGCGAGCTGTCGGCCTCGATGAGCGTCCGTGTCACCGCCGCAGTGGAAAGCCGCTCGTCCCACATCAGTAGCGGTACATCACGCAGGGCGATGAGATTGCGCGCGAACGCCCGGGCCGATTGCGCGGCGGGGCCATCGCTGCCGTCCATGTTGCGCGGCAGGCCGACGACGAGGCCTGCGCACTGACGCCCGTCGTACAACGCGAAGATGCGCGCGCCATCGGTGGCGAATTTCACGCGGACCACCGTATCGAGCGGCGAGGCGATGATCCGGTCCGGATCCGCGATCGCGACCCCGATGCGCTTGGATCCGGGGTCCAGTCCCAGCAGCGCGCCACGCGCCGGCAGGGCGGCGGCGAAGTCGGGGAGGTCCAGGACGGGCATGGGCTCACGTCGCCCGCGTGCCAGCCAAGGTCAAGCCGCCTCGCCTTGCCCCGATTGCTTGCCCGTCGGGCCCGACGCTGGTAGCGCTCGCGCTTCGCTTCAGGAGGGCCCCTTGGCCATCGACGAGAACACCGTGCGCCGGGTGGCGCATCTGGCGCGGCTGGCGCTGCCGGAAGAGCGCGTGGCGCCGATGGCGGCGGAGCTGAACGGCATCATCGCGTGGATCGAGCAGTTGAACGAGGTCGATGTGGAGGGCGTGGCGCCGATGACCAGCGCCGTGGCGACGCCGCTGCCGATGCGCGATGATGTGGTCACCGAGGGCGGCGACGCGCGCAAGGTGCTGGCCAACGCGCCGAAGACCGAGGACGGATTTTTCGTCGTGCCGAAAGTGGTTGAGTAAGCAGCGTGTCCGATCTCACAAAACTTTCGCTCTCCGACGCCGTTGAAGGCCTCGCCGCGAAGACATTCTCGTCCGCCGAACTCACCGACGCGTTCCTCGGCGCCATCGACAAGGCCAACCCGCATCTGAACGCCTACGTCGTCGTCACCCACGACAAGGCGCGTGCGATGGCCAAGGGGTCGGACGAACGGCGCGCGAAGGGGCAGGCGGGCAAGCTCGACGGCGCGCCGCTCGGCATCAAGGACCTGTTCTGCACCGAGGGCGTGCGCTCCACGGCGTGTTCGGCGGTGCTGGGCGATTTCACGCCGACGTACGAGAGCACCGTCACCGCCAATCTCTGGCGCGAAGGCGCGGTGATGCTCGGCAAGCTCAACATGGACGAGTTCGCCATGGGCTCGTCAAACGAGACGAGCTGCTTCGGCGACGTGATCAATCCGTGGCGCAACAAAGGCGGCAACGCCAAGCTCACGCCCGGCGGTTCATCGGGCGGCTCCGCGTCGGCCACCGCCGCCGATCTCTGCCTCGCGGCCACCGCCACCGACACCGGCGGTTCCATTCGCCAGCCCGCGTCGTTCACCGGCACGGTCGGCATCAAGCCGACGTACGGGCGCTGTTCGCGCTGGGGGATCGTCGCGTTCGCGTCGTCGCTGGACCAGGCCGGGCCGATCGGGAAAACGGTGAAGGACGCGGCGCTCATGCTGTCGGTGATGGCGAGCCATGATGCGAAGGATTCCACCTCGCTGCCGGTGAAGACGCCGGACTTCACGCAGGCCGTCGGCCGCAGCGTGAAGGGTCTCAGGATCGGCGTGCCGAAGGAATATCGCGTTGACGGCATGCCGGCGGAAATTGACGCGCTCTGGGAACAGGGCATCGCGCAGCTGAAGGACGCCGGCTGCGAGATCGTGCCGATCAGCCTGCCGCACACGAAATACGCGCTGCCGACCTACTACATCATCGCGCCCGCCGAGGCGTCGTCCAACCTCGCGCGGTATGACGGCATGCGCTTCGGCAAGCGCGAAGTCGGCAAGGATCTCACCGAAACCTACAAGGCGTCGCGCGCGTCGGGCTTCGGCAAGGAAGTGCAGCGCCGCATCCTGATCGGCACCT
>JANNVF010000067.1:0-16046 GCA_031414315.1 Hyphomonadaceae bacterium
GCATTCGCGACGCCGGCTGGACGCTTCATCCCGCCAGGTCTTCGTCTCCGTGGCTGATCGCGGTCGGCGGCGGCGTCCGGGTCGCATTGCGCCCGGGCTCCGAGAGCGCCCAGGTGACCGCCGACGACATCACCGAGGCCATGGCAGCCAAGGCCGCTGACGGCGCGCAGTACGTCGCCATCATCTGCGAAGACCGGCCGTCGGAAGACGTTGCCGCCATGGCCAACGAAAACCGTATTCACATCGTAAGCATGCTGCGGCTGGAAGCGTATCTGGCGCTGGCGCACTCGTTCAAGCCGCCACAGCCCGTGGCCACGCTCAACCGGGCGCTCGCCTAGACCTCCGGTCTGGAAATCCCGACCGATCTAGTCAGCTTATCGAAGAGTTTAGCCCCGGCGCCTTCATTCCGCCGCCGCCGCCGCCTAATGTTCCCGCCATGTTCTTCGGGGAGGTGAACCTCCCGGGGGGTCTTTCAAACGGTAAACAATCCCCCATATGGGCGATTGGGAACCGAGCCCTCGCAACCCGAACCTGCTTTCGCTCGTATGAGGAAGGCAGAAACAGGACCGAGGGGCTGAAAGGGGAATACCATCATGGCATCGACCGCCATCACTGTCGCACTGTCTCCGGAAATCGGCCTCAGCCGCTACCTCCAGGAAATACGCAAGTTTCCGATGCTGGAAAAGCAGCAGGAATATCAGCTTGCGAAATCCTGGCGCGAGGACGGCGACACCGAAGCCGCCCACACGCTTGTCACCAGCCACCTCCGCCTCGTCGCCAAGATCGCGATGGGCTACCGCGGCTACGGCCTGCCGATAGGAGAAGTGATCTCCGAAGGTAACGTGGGCCTCATGCAGTCCGTCAAGAAGTTCGAGCCCGAGAAAGGCTTCCGCCTTGCCACGTACGCGATGTGGTGGATCCGCGCGGCCATTCAAGAATACATCCTGCGTTCGTGGTCGCTGGTGAAGATGGGCACGACCGCCGCGCAGAAGAAGCTGTTCTTCAACCTGCGCCGGATGAAGGGCGAAATCTCCGCGCTCGAGGAAGGCGACATGCACCACGAGCATGTGGCCACCATCGCGCACAAGCTGGCGGTGACGCCCGCCGAGGTGATCTCGATGAACCGTCGCCTCTCCGGCGGCGACGCGAGCCTCAACGCGCCGGTCGCGTCCGATGGCGATATGGAATGGCAGGACTGGCTGGCCGACGACAACTACGTCAGCCAGGAAACCACGCTGGCCAACAGCGAGGAGTTCGGCCAGCGCATGTCGCTGCTGCAGGACGCCATGGGCACGCTGTCGGAGCGTGAACGCCACATCATCGAGGAACGCCGCCTCAAGGAAGATCCCGCAACTCTGGAGGATCTCTCCAAGGAATACGGTGTGTCCCGCGAGCGCGTCCGCCAGATCGAGGTGCGGGCGTTCGAGAAGCTGCAGAAGGCGATGAAGGCGAACGCGCTTGAGCGCGGCATGCTGGAAGACGCCGACGCGTAAGCCGCCGCCGACTTTAGATCTGGAGTCACGGGAGCGCCTTCGTTGGCGCTCCCCTTTTCGTTTGATCCGGCGTCATTTCGTATCCGCCCTTCCCCACCGTCAAACGCTGGTGTTAGGCTCCGGTCGGGAGGAAGACCATGACCGAGACCTATGCGCAGAACCGCGTCTGCTTCGACGCCGACAGCCACATTCTCGAAACCCTCGACTGGCTCGCCGAGTACGCTGACCCGGATATCCGCGCCCGCCTGCCCGGTCTGAAACTGGGCTCCGCCGGCGCCGACGCCAAGAAAGCCATCGACAAAGCTGTCGCGCGCATCGCCGACAAGGACGCCACCCGCGCGCTCGAGGAAAGCGGCAATCCCATTGCCGGCGCCAAAGGCTGGGCCGCGTTCGGCGCGGTTGATCCCGCCGAGCGCAGCCGCGCGCTCGACCAGTTTGGATTCCGCAAGCAACTCGTTTTCACCACCTTCGCAGGCTCGCAGTTCATGCGCGACGCCGATCCTGAAATCCGTTACGGCGGCGCCCGCGCGCTGAATCGCGCGATCGCGGCGTTCTGCAAGGACGACAAACGGCTGATGCCGGTGGGCGTGCTGCCGCTGCACGATCCCGAACGCGCGCAGGTCGAACTCGACATCGCGCTGAAGGCCGGCTGTCAGGCCATCTGGGTGCCGGCAGCGCCGGCGGGCGATCTCTCGCCCGGCCACACGCTGCTCGATCCGATCTGGGCGCGGCTCTCGGAAGCGCGCGTGCCGTTCGTGCTGCACGTCGGCCAGACCGGCGAAGGCCTCGCGCCCGCGTGGAGCCGCAACGGCCGGCCGAAGCCGACGGACTGGCTGGGCGGCGGCGAAAATCTCCGCGCGATGGACTACATGGTGCTGCCGCACGGACCGGAGGCGTTCCTCTCGGCGCTGGTGTTCGACCAGGTGCTGATGCGCTTCCCCGACCTGCGCGGCGGCGTCATCGAGCTGGGCGCGGGCTGGGCGCCGGCGCTGCTGACGCGGCTCGACATGGCCGCGAAGTTCTTCGGCAAGAGCGATACGATGATCCAGGGGCTGGACTTGAAGCCCAGCGACTACATCCGCCGGCAGATCAAGTTCACGCCGTTTCCCGGCGAGGACGTGGGCTTCCTGATGCGCGAGACGGGCCCCGATCTCTACCTCTTCTCCAGCGACTTCCCGCACCCGGAAGGCGGCCGCGATCCGATCCGCACATTCGAGAAGACCATGCCTGACGTCGATGACGCCGCGCGGGCGCGCTTCTACGCCGGCAACTTCGCCGACATGATGCGCTGGTCGGATGCGGAGCGCCAAACCGCGTGATGTACGGACACCCCAAGCACCTCATGGCGGACGCGGACGCCCGCGCCGCCATGAGGGCGTTCGATCGCGCGGCGTTGCTGGTCACCCCGGATCTCTGCGCCACGCACCTGCCCTTCTATGTCGAGGGCGACCGTCTCATCGGCCACGTCGCGCGCGGCAATCCGCAGTGGCGGTCGGCGCCGTGCGATGCGCTCGTGGTGATGGCGGGCGCGGAGGCCTATGTCTCGCCCAACTGGTATCCGTCGAAGGCCGAGCATGGCCGCGCGGTGCCGACCTGGAATTACGCGACGCTGCACGTGCGCGGACGGCTCTCGATGTTCGATGATCGCGCGCGACTGGAGGAAGTGGTCGCGCGTCTCTCCGCGCAGTTCGAGAGCGCGCAGGAAAAACCGTGGACCATCGGCGAGGCGCCGCGCGACTACATCGAGAAATTGCTGGGCGGGATTGTGGGCGTTGAGCTGGCGATCACATCGGTGGAAGGCAAGCGCAAGCTGAGTCAGGACAAGACGGCGGCGGATGTCGCAGGCGTTGTGGCGGGGCTTGAGGCGACGGGCGACGCGCGGGACGTGGCCGTCGCCGATGTCATGCGCGAGGGCTGAGCGCTGACTCCTTTTCCCCAAGGGGAGAAAGCCCTACACCGCGCCGCGTTTCTTGGTCTTCGCGCTTTCGTCTTCAATCGCCAGCGTGAGCTGGCGCGGTGCGGTTTCGATCTGTTCCACCGGCGCGATGTCGTTGTCGCCGACGCCGAATTCCCGGAACCGCCGCGCCGCCGGCAGCACGCGCGTTTCGGTGCTGGCCACCATTTCGTTGTAGCTCCGCACAGACTTGTCCAGCGCGCCGCCGAGGGCGCTCATCTTGCCCGCCATCGTCTCCAGCCGGGCGTAGATGTCGGCGCCCAGCTTGGCGATCTGCTCGGCGTTCTTGGCCACTTCTTCCTGGCGCCAGCCGTACGAAATCGACTTGGCGAGCGCCAGCAAGGACGATGGTCCGACGATGATCACCCGCTGCTCGCATGCATCCTGGAACAACGCGGGATCATGCTCGAACGCCGCCGACAGGAAATTGTCACCAGGCACAAACATCACCACGAAATCCGCCGTCGACGGCACCGCCTTGGCGTACTCCTTGGACGCGAGCTGCTTCATGTGCGTGCGCATTTCCGATGCGTGCTTCTTGAGGAACGCGTCACGGGAAATCTCGTCCGTCGCTTCGATGGCGTCGAGATAGCCCGACAGCGCCACCTTCGAATCCACCACGATGCAGCGCCCGCCCGGTAAGTTGATCAGCACGTCGGGGCGCAGCTTGCCGCCTTCGCCGTCGTGCGAGGCCTGCTGGGTGAAATCGATGTGATGGCTGAGGCCCGACAGCTCCAGCACGTTGCGCAGCGTTTCTTCCCCCCACCGCCCGCGCGCTTTCGGCGCCGCGCGCAGCGCGTTGACGAGCTTGTTGGTGGCGGTGTTCTGCTGGGCGGTGACTTCCGACATCTGCCGGATCTGTTCAAACAGCGCCGACTTGTCCTCGGTGCGCGACTTGTCGAGCGAGGCGATCTTCTCGGTCAGCAGCGCAAACTGCTCGGTCACCGGCGTGACCATTTCCTTCATGCCGCCGGCAGCGGCCGTCTGGTGCTTTTCGAAGGTCTCGTTGGCGAGCGCCAGAAAGCTCTGCTCGTTCTGGCTGAGCGCGCGCTGCGCCAGCGCGAGGAAGCTGTTCTGCAGTTCGTCCTTCATGGCGATCAGCGCCTGCTCGCGCTCGGTGGCGGCGACGATGCGCGCGTCCGAGC
Organism: Hyphomonadaceae bacterium; assembly: GCA_031414315.1. Taxonomy (GTDB): domain Bacteria; phylum Pseudomonadota; class Alphaproteobacteria; order Caulobacterales; family Aquidulcibacteraceae; genus VFBF01. The sequence continues at coordinate 4,593 of JANNVF010000067.1, forward strand.
CGCCCTTCTCCGCCGCCAGCGCCGCACCGAGGCGCGCGGCCTCCATGATCGTCGCGTCCCGCGCCGCGACCGCCGCATCGCGCTCGGCGCGATAGCCGTCCACCTGCTCGAGCTTGGCCCTGGCGGCGGCGAGATCCTGCTGCGCTTTCGCCTGACCATCAGCGGCGCGGCGCCATTCGAAGGCGCAGTACGCAGCGCCTGCGGCGAGCAGGAGCAACAGAATCAGGAAGAGCGGCGGCAGTGCTTGTGATTCGGGCATGCGCGCACTCTACCTTGGTCGCGCTGCCTTGCGAAAAACCGCCTGCACTTTTTCGGGCTGCGCTCGGCCCAGCCCGTCTACGCCCGCAAGCCCGCGCCCGTGAGCACCAGCCGGATGTGGCGCTCCATCCGGTCGGCCAGGTCCTGCATGGTCCAGGCGTCGTAGGCGGCGCGACGGTAGTTGGCGATGTAGGCGGCAAACAGCGTGTCGGTGATCAGCCGCAGGTCGGCGTCGTCGCCGAGTTCGCCGGCCTCGCGGGCCGCGCGCAGCGTGCGTTCGACGCGCCGGTACAGCGGCGCGGTGGCCAGGCGCACCTCTGTTTCAGCCTCCGGCGCGCGCACCCACGAGTGCGATATCGCCTGCAGCAGCAGGGCGAAGCGGTCGTCGTGATAGGCGTAAAGCGTCGCGAAGATGCAGCGCACGCGTGCCACGACCCCGGTCACCTCCGCCAGCGCGGCGTCGATCCGGTGCTCCTGCTCGGCCAGCGCATCGATGGCGATGGCATCGAGCACCGCGGACTTTGACGGCAGGGTGGTGAACACCGACCCCACCGCGACGCCGGCCGCGTCTGCGATCATGCGGATGGTGACGGCGTCGTAGCCGTGGCGGTTGAACAGGTCTCTGGCCGCCTCCAGTACGCGCCGGCGGGTCTCCTGCTTGCGCCGGTCGCGATGGTTGGGCGGCGTATGCGGCTGGCCGTCAGCCGGCACGGCGGCCTCCACGGGCGTCAGGTCCGGAGCGACGTGCCGTACTGCGCCCCATCCCCGTCCGCCCCTCTCAGCGCTTGTTGGCCAGCGCGTCCGCCTTGGACTGGATCAGCCGCGCCCGCTCCTCGATGGCGTTGCACTGCAAGGCCACGATCTCGCGGATCGACTGCGCTAGGTCCGCCGCCATCTTGCGACCATCGGCGCTGACCTCGAGCAGATCTTCAACCAGCTGGCGCAGCTCGGCAGCGGGTGACGGGGTGTCGTCGTTCAACGTCTGTCTCCTGGGCCCGGTAACGGGTGACTCTCCCGTCGGGTGTATCTCTTTTAGTGAACACGTTCAATGAACATGTTCACTACAAGACGCAGCGCCCAGCCGCGACGGGTCGCCGCAAGTCCCCCGGCGGTGAGCGGCAGGCGGCTGGCGCCACGCCGCCGCGAAGGATAGGACCGAAGCCATGCAGACGATCTTCTCCTCCCTCATCCCCATCGCCGTGGCGGTGGTGTTCGTGGTCCTCGCGATCGGGATCTGGACCATGTTCAAGGGCGGCGACGTGAGCCGGACATGGTCCAACAAGATGATGCGCCTCAGGGTGGTCGCCCAGTTCGCGGCGATCCTGATCCTGTGCGGGGCGCTCTACTTCAAGGAACACTTCACAAAGTAGGACCCCTGCCATGGTGAAGCTCGACAAGATCTACACCCGCGCCGGAGACGCCGGCCGCACGCGGCTCGCCACCGGCGAGGACGTGGCGAAATGGAGCCTTCGCGTCGAAGCCTACGGCGCCGTCGACGAAACCAATTCCGCCGTCGGCGTCGCGCGCCTGCACGCTGGCGCTGAACCCGCGCTCGACGCCATCCTCGCGCGCATCCAGAACGAACTGTTCGACCTCGGCGCCGATCTCGCCACGCCCGAACGCGACAAGCCGCTCCCGTTCGAAGCGCTGCGCATCCAGGCCAGCCAGGTCACGCACCTCGAAACCGACATCGACACGCTGAACGCCGATCTCGGCGCGCTCACGTCGTTCATCCTGCCAGCCGGCACGGCGCTGTGCGCGCACCTGCACATGGCCCGCGCCATCAGCCGCCGCGCCGAACGCATCGTCGCGCAGCTGCTCAACGATCCGGCCGAGCGCGTGTCGACGGACGCGCTGAAGTACGCCAACCGGCTGTCGGACTTCCTGTTCGTCGCGGCAAGATGGGCCAACCGCCACGAGGGCGACGTGCTGTGGGTTCCCGGCGGGTCGCGATAGGGCTAAGCTCCACCCATGCGCGCGCGCCCCTTCGCAACGTTGACCCTGGCCTTGCTGATCGCATTCGCGACCTGCATCGGCTTGGCCTCGCCGGCGCAGGCGGCGGCGGGCTGGTCGGCGCCGGTGGACATGCCGTGCTGCCCGGAGCGGGCGCAACCGATCTGCGCGCCGGCCTGCGCGCAACTGTGTCAGGGCGTGATCCCAGATGGCTGGACGCCCGCGCTCGCCGCGCAGGCGATCATGCTGAAATTTTCGCTGGTCGATGCAGATCGCGATGGCCTGCGCCACGGACCGGAGCCGCCGCCGCCGCGATCTGTGTGATGTCCCGCATTCAAGTGAACCTCAAACTGGAGACATCGAATGAAGAAGTTGTTCGCCTACACGGCACTGGCGCTCGCCGCCGGCGTCTCGGTCGCTTACGCGGCCGCGCCGGATGCGGTCGCCGCTGCGGTCTCGGCATGCTGCGGCGCGCTCGCAGCCTGCTGCCCAGGCGGCGGTTGCTGCTAGACCTGACCTGAACTGAGAAGGCGTCCGCACCACCAGGTGCGGGCGCCTTTTTCTGTCGTCTCGCGGATGTAGGGCGACGGCTGTTACAATCCCGACAGCGCCAGCTCCACGCGCGAGATCTGCGCGTTCACCTGCGCCGCCGGGGCCGGAGCTTCCGGCGCCTGCACCGCCGGCCACAGGGCGACGAGTCTGGCGAGTTCGGCTTTCGCTTCCGCCGTCCGCGCGGGGTTTTTCGCGCGCAGGCTGGCTTCGGCGCGGGAGAAGGCGTCGAGCGTGGAGAGCGCGGCGCCCTGGCTGTGCTGGTACTCGATCGGATCGACGCCGCCCTCGATGTTGACGCCGGCGTAGAGGCCGCCGGTGATCTTCAGCATCCGGCGCACCAGCTCCGCGTCCGCCGCGCCTTGCTTGGCGCCGACGGTGGTCAGCGCCGTCTGCAGCAACGCGCCGGCGTTCGGCTTGCCGTCCATCAGCGCGGCGCTCGCGGTGTTGACCGGGGCGATGTCGAGCCCGCCGAAATCGGCCGCCGCCGGGGTGTAGACTTCGAGCGCGCCCTGCCCGACCAGCGCGCCCGCTTCGGGGGCGTGGCCGGCGTCGAGCTCTTTCTTGGCGATCAGCATGAAGCCCTTCAGGTGCTGCAGGCGCAGCTGGGTGCGGGCCGCCGGATCGAGATTGCCGTAGACCGCCGTGGCGCCGGCTTCGCCGCCGGTCTCGCCGACGGCGGACTCTCCCACGCCGTTCGCTACGGGAGCAACCGCTTCGGGCTCGGCCTTCTGGGCCGCCGGAGAACACGCCGCGAGGCTGCCCGCCGCCAGGGCCGCGAGGCCGACGCCGCGCCAGAGTTTCGCCTTCAGCTCGATCATGGTCTTTCCCTTTTGCGGCATTGGGCGCTGTTCCTAGGCGCATACCCGGGCTAATGCAAACCATTCGCAACTGGAGCGACGCTCGATGATGATCCTGCTGGAAGGCGTGCTCGACGGGGAAGACGTGGACCGCGTCCGCCGGGGCCTCGACGCGGCGCCCTGGCAGGACGGCAAGGCCACCGCCGGCGCGTCGGCGCGGGGCGTGAAACGCAACCAGCAGACGGTCAGCGACAACTCTGAGGTGGAGGCGCTCGGCCAGTTCGTGACCGCCGCGCTACGCCGCCACCCGCTGTTCGATGTCGCGGCCCGGCCGCTCAAGCTCTCGCGCCTGCTGTTCTCCTGCTACGAAGGCGGCGAGACCTACGGGGCCCATACCGACGACGCGATGATGGGCGATCCGCCGTTGCGCAGCGACCTCGCGTTCACGCTCTTCCTCGCCGATCCTGCGACCTACGACGGCGGCGCGCTGACGGTGACGACGCCGCTGGGCGAGCAGGCGATCAAGCTCTCGGCGGGCGATGCGGTGCTCTACCCTGCCGGCACGGTGCATCACGTGGCGGCGGTGACATCCGGCGTGCGACTGGCATGTGTGGGCTGGGTGCAGAGCCAGGTGCGTGACCCGGCGCGGCGCGAACTTTTGTTCGATCTTGCGACGGCCCGGGCGCAATGCGCGCAGGCCGGCGTCACGCGCGAAACACTTCTGCTGATCGAGAAAACGCAATCCAACTTGCTGCGGATGTGGGGGGAAACCTGAGCGCAATCCGGCCAGGTTGACCTGGACGGACAGATTGCACGACCCAAACTAGCGCGCGCGCTCCACACACAGGAACGTCGCCGCAGCGCCGCCTGCGAGGCCACCGATACCGCCGACGGACGCGCCGGCCAGCATTTGCAGTCCCGTCGCGCGGAGCACCGTAGCCAGGTGATGGAAGTCACCGCCTGAGGAGATCGACAGGATATCCGAAGCGACGTGCATCAACGGCCACGCTGCGCCGAAGAAGGCCCAGATCAAGCCCGCGCGCACGATGATCGCCGTGAGACTGTTTTCCTCATAGCGCCGCAGCTTCAGACCAATGCCCAGCGCCGTCGCCGCCGTCGCAGCACCCGCCGGCAACACCAGTGCGCTCGCGGCAGCGCCATCGACGCTGGAAAAGCTGGTGGCGGCTGTCAACACGGCGATCAGCCCGGTCGCGTACATCAGCACCAGCGCCGCTGGCCCGTAGGCCACGCCCGGATGGCGAAGCTGCACCACCGCATGACGGCGTGACAGCACACGCGTTCTGTATTCGTCGTCCGCTGACCAGGCCATCAGGCTCTCCGAAGTCTTAACGGAGAAGGTGTGCAGGAATTAGGCCGAACGGAATTTAACTCTGTTGGGAAAGACCTAGCGGATGCGCTCGACACAGAGCGCCGTCGCCGCAGCAGCGCCGCAGACTCCGCCCACGCCACCGGCCACGCCCTTGGCAATCACATCGAACGTCATGGCGCCGAGCGTGGAGAAGAGTTGGGGAACATCCGCCACGTCGCCATACGCGATGGCCGGGATGACTTGCAGCAGCGGCCACATCACACCAACGGCCGCCCAGATGCAGGTCGTGTTCACGATGACGCCGAGGTGCTGGCGTTCCTGCAGACGCACGAGGCGCACGCCCACCGTCCCCGCCGTCGCCAATGCGGCGACACACGCCGGAACGGCAAGTACTGCTGCGCTGGTCGCCGCCTCGCCCAGCAGCAACGTGGCCGTCGCGAGCATGCCCATGAGGCCCGTCGCGTACAGCAGGATGAACGACGCCGGTGCATAGGCCATCACCGGCTGGCGCAGGGCGAGGCGCGACCGGCGCCGGCGGACTTTCACGACCGGTGTGAAATCTTCGTGAACGATGACCGACATCAGGTGCTCCACACTCTTGTGGAGATGCCAGTGCAGGATCGGGGCCGAAGCGGTCAGGCGGTTAACCGCACCGGGCGGCGGACGCGGTTCAGCGCGTCGGTACGGGCGTTTCGCCGCGATAGTCGTAGAAGCCGCGCTGCGTCTTGCGGCCGAGCCAGCCGGCTTCGACGTACTTCACCAGCAGTGGGCACGGGCGGTACTTGGTGTCGGCGAGGCCCTCGTTCAGCACCTGCATGATGCTGAGACACGTATCGAGTCCGATGAAGTCCGCCAGTTCCAAAGGCCCCATCGGGTGGTTGGCGCCCAGCCGCATGGCCTTGTCGATGGCTTCGACGGAGCCGACGCCTTCATAGAGCGTGTAGACCGCCTCGTTGATCATCGGCACCAGCACGCGGTTGACGATGAACGCGGGAAAATCCTCCGCGTTGGCGATCGTCTTGCCGAGGCTTTCGACGAACCGCACCGAGGTTTCGTAGGTTTCCTGCGAGGTGGCGAGGCCGCGGATGAGCTCCACGAGCTTCATCACCGGCACCGGATTCATGAAGTGCACGCCGATGAAACGGTCAGGATTGGCCGTGCGGGCCGCGAGCCGGGTGATCGAGATCGACGAGGTGTTGGAGGCGAGCAGCGCATCCGGTTTCAGGATCGGCTGCAGCGTCGCGAAGATCTGGTGCTTGATGTCTTCCAGCTCAGCGGCGCTCTCGATGGCGAAATCCACGCCCTCGAACGCCTTCAGCGTCTTGGCCTTGCGGATGCGCGGCAAGGCCGCGTCCATCTCGTCCTGCTTGATCAGGCCGCGCGCGACCTGGCGGGTCATGTTGAGCTTGATGACGTCGAGGGCGGCGTCGACGCGGGTGTCATCGAGATCGTTCAGCAGGACGTCGTAGCCGGACAGCGCGCAGACGTGAGCAATGCCGTTGCCCATCTGTCCTGCCCCGACAATGCCGACGGTGCGAAGCTGGTTCATCATGTGCACTGGCGATAAATCCGCGACAAAAGTAAAGGGCCGGAAAGCCCGTGGCGATCCGACCCCTATAGCACACGTAATGGTGCAGTGCAGCATTTCTTCGCAGGCGCCCACAGGACGCCTCTGCGAGAGTTTACACCCCGGCCTTTTCCAGCTCCGCCCTCAGCTCCGGCACCAGCGTGAAGAGGTCCCCCACGAGCCCGTAGTCGGCGATCTGGAAGATCGGCGCTTCCTCGTCCTTGTTGATGGCGACGATGACCTTGCTGTCCTTCATGCCCGCCAGATGCTGGATCGCGCCGGAGATGCCGATGGCGATGTAGAGCTCGGGCGCGACGACCTTGCCGGTCTGACCGACCTGATAGTCGTTCGGGGCGTAGCCGGCGTCCACCGCCGCGCGGGAGGCGCCGACGGCGGCGCCCAGCTGGTCGGCCAGCGGTTCGATGACCGCCTTGAACTTCTCGTCGGAGCCCAGCGCCCGGCCGCCGGACACGACGCGCTTGGCGCCGGCCAGTTCGGGACGGTCGGACTTGGCGATCTCTTCGCCGACGAACGCCGCCTTCAGCGCCCCGCCGGGCGCGGAGATCGTCTCAACCGCCGCAGAGCCACCCTCGCCCACCGTCTTGAACGCCGTCGGCTGCACCGTGGCGACGATCTTGGGATCGGAAGATTCCACCGTCGTCAGCGCGTTGCCGGCATAGATCGGGCGGATGAACGTCTTTGGCCCCAGAACATCGATGAGCCCCGAGACCTGCATCACATCGAGCTTCGCGGCGATGCGCGGGGCCACGTTCTTGCCGGTGGTGTCGGCCGCGAACAGGATCGCGTCGTAGTTCGCCGCGAGCGGCACGATCAGCGCCTCCATCGCTTCGGCGAGCTGCTTGCCCATGCCATCGGCGTGCAGGACCTTGCGCACGCCGGCGATCTTCGCCGCAGACGCCGCTGCGCCACCCGCATTGTCACCCGCCACCAGAATGTCGATGTCGCCACCGATCTTCTGCGCGGCGGCGACGACCTTGCCGGTGGATTCCTTCACGGTCGCGCCATCGTGCGCCGCCACAACAAGAACGGCCATCTCAGAGCACTCCCGCTTCGTTCTTCAGCTTGTCGACCAGTTCGGCCGCCGTCTTCACCTTCACGCCGCCCTGACGCTTCGGCGGTTCGGTGACCTTCAGCACCTTCAGGCGCGGCGTCGTATCGACGCCGTAATCGCCCGGCGCCTTCACATCGATCGGCTTCTTCTTGGCCTTCATGATGTTCGGCAGCGACGCATAGCGCGGCTCGTTGAGGCGCAGGTCCGTGGTGATGATCGCCGGCAGCTCGAGCGCGACCGTCTGCAGGCCGCCATCGACTTCACGCACGACCGTCACCTTGTCGGAAGCGACATCGAGCTTGAACGCGAACGTACCCTGCGGCCAGCCGAGCAGGGCCGCCAGCATCTGGCCGGTCTGGTTGCTGTCGTCGTCGATCGCCTGCTTGCCGAGGATAACGAGCTGCGGGCCTTCGGCCTCGACGATGCCCTTCAGGATCTTGGCGACCGCCAGTGGCTCCACGTCGCCGTCCACTTTCACCAGGATGCCGCGATCGGCGCCCATGGCGAGCGCGGTGCGGATGGTTTCCTGCGCCTGCTCCGGCCCGACGGAGACGGCGATGATCTCGGTGACCACGCCCTTCTCTTTCAGCCGCACGGCCTCCTCGACCGCGATTTCGCAGAAGGGGTTCATCGACATCTTGAGGTTCGAGAGGTCCACGCCCGACTGGTCGGACTTCACCTTCACCTTCAGATTGTAGTCGAGCACCCGCTTCACGGGCACGAGCACTTTCATCGTCATCAGCCTCTTGGCAGCCAGGATCGGAAAGCGCGGACCATGCTGCGACAGGCCCGCCCCGTCAACGTGACGCGGAGGTCATCCCCGTGCGGCCGGGCGTCGCCATCCAGACAGGCGAGCGCTGTCGGAAACTTAATCCCCGGGCGGGTTTCGCGGGCCCGGACGGCCCGCTACGCCTCTCTGCGGGGAAGGAGAGGGATCGCGCCATGCGCTTCGTCGAACTGTGCTTCCACGAACGCGACGCCCGGGCCGCGGAGCTTGCGGTCCGGGGGCTGACCGACGCGGGCGTCTGCGTCCTGCGCCGCCCGATCACCGACGATCGCGCGCCCGCCCCCTCGCCCGCCACGCGCGAACGGGTGGTCCTGCATTCCGACGCGCTCGGCGCACTGTCGCCCGACCACCCCGCCTTCGCGCCAGACCACATGGCGGTCACCGTGGCCGTGCCGATCGGTCCGCACTGGCCGCACCGGGCGTCGCGGCCGTGGCTGATCGTGCCGCCCCGCGCCGCGCACCTGCAGGGCGCGGGCTTCTGGAAGGTGGTGGCGTGGGCCGCCGCGCAACCAATCCCCACCCGCGACAAGCGCATCGCCACGCAACAGGCGGTGTTCCGCGCGCTGAAGGGAGTCGCCAGCATCGATCTGGCGCCGCGCCGCAAGCGGCGGCTGCGCGATGTCATCGACCTCACGCCGCTGATGCCGGTGCGCGGTTATCGCGACTGGGAGACGGCGGTCACGCCGCTCGCGGTCGCCGGCACGCTGGTGGCGATGGCGATCTTCTCGGCGCTCGCGATGGACGCCGCGACCCGGCCCGAGGCCTGGGGCGCCATCGCCCAGGACCGCGCACCCGTCGAAGCGCCCGGCAACGCCTTCAACGAATAGCGGCGCTCATGGGGCGAGGTGCATTGCCTGCTCCACGACGATCGCAACCAGGCACAGCGTGGACGCCACGAACAGATAGAACCGGATCATCACCACGTTGACCGTATTCTGCACGAGCGAGTGCGCGATCCGCAGACCGACATACGCCCACGCCAGCGCGATATTGAGCTGCGACTCCGCGCCCGCCAGATACACGTACGCGATCAGCGCGTAGAAGATTGTCGGCTGCTCCATCAGGTGATTGTAGTTGTCCGACACCTGCAGGACGTTCGTCGGCAGATCGAGCGCGTTCGTGCGCGCCGCTTTCTGCGGATGCATCTTGGCCTTCTGCATCGCCGGAACGCGGGTGCCGACCATCCAGACCCAGACCACCAGCGTCCACGCGACGAGCACGAGAATCGGCGTGAGAATTGTCGTCATCATGTTTTGCTCCTCCCAGAACGCGCCGACCCTAGCGGGGTTTTCTGTACGCACCAGCGGAGCCGAGCTTGTGTTGGCGTAACGTCAGGGCCATCTGCCGGGCGCACAACCATGCTGAGGGGCGACAGATGATGACGCGCAGGCCACTTCTCGCCGGATTGGCGGTGACGCTTGCCGGCGCATCACGCGCGCACGCGGACGCCGGCGCGTTGACCGGACAATGGACCGGGGTGCTGGACGCGGGCGCGCAGCAATTGCGCCTTCGCCTGGTGATCGGCGCCGACGGCACTGCGAAACTCTTCAGCATCGATCAGGGCAACAGCGAAATTCCGGCGCGTGCGATGTCGCTGGATCCCCAGCGCATCGTCATCGATGTCCCGCCCGTGCGCGGCAAGTTTGAAGGCCGTCTCGTCGGGACCGATCGACTGGAAGGCACATGGTCTCAAAGCGCCGCGCTGCCGCTCGTGTTCCTGCGCGGCGACGCCGGCCTCTCCGTGACGCCGACGCCGGCGACGCCGCTCACCGCCGAACAGCTGCGCGTACTGCGCACCGAGGCGGGCTCTCCCGCGCTCGCGGCGGCTGCGGTGAAACGCGGCGGCGCCGCGCGTTTCTGGGTGGATGGCGAGCGCGCTGCGGGAAGTGGAATCACCGCCACGACGAACGATCTGTGGCACATCGGCTCGATCACCAAGTCGTTCACGGCGACGCTCGTCGCACGCCTCGTCGACGTCGGCGCCGTCCGCTGGGACGATGCCGTTGGCGATGTGCTTGGCGAGACGGCGCCGGCGATGCGCGACGCCTACAGGCCGGTGACATTCCGCCACCTGCTGTCGCATCGCTCCGGGCTGCCAGGCAACATTCCGATGGCCGATTTCGCGCGGTTCGGTCGCGACACCGTCGACGCCCGTGACGAGCGCAAGGCGTTCGTCCGTATCGCGCTCGCCATGGCGCCGAAGGGGCCCGCCGGCCCGACATTCGAGTACGCCAACAACGGCTTCGTCACCGCCGGCGCGATGCTGGAGGCAAAGCTCGGCCAGCGCTGGGAAGACCTCATGCGCGCGCACGTATTCGCGCCACTGGGCCTGTCCACAGCAGGCTTCGGCGCACCCGGTGTCGCGGGCCGCACGGATCAGCCTGTCGGTCATGCAAAGGCGCCGTTCGCCGAACAACGCATTCCCTATCGCGTCGGCGCCGGGATCACCGATAATCCTGTCGTCCTCGGTCCGGCCGGCACGATCCATCTGAGTCAGGCTGACATGCTCACCTATCTCGCCGCCCATCGCGACGCGACGGACTTTCTAGAGCCAGAGAGCTGGCGCACGCTGCACACGCCGCCGTTCGGCGGCGAATATGCCATGGGCTGGATCGTGCGCGACGACGGATCGCTCTGGCACAATGGCTCGAACACACTGTGGTACGCGGAAGCGAGCTTTGACTCCGCCAGCGGCGTTGCAGCGACGGCGGCGTCGAATGACGGGTTCCTGCCGAAGAGCGGCGTAGCGGTGCGCAAAGCGCTGGCGAACGCGGCGGCGGCGGTGTGACCTGCAAAATTGCGGGGATTGGCGCCCCGCCAATCCCCACCCCGTACCGCCGGCTACCGCCGGCATCACTTTTTGCTTTCCCTTGCGCGCCAAGCATTTCAGCACGTGCCGCCGGTCGCCGGCGGTACAAACCTGCGCCGATCAATCCGGTTGAATCCAAACCGGTTTATATTCCCTCCATCGCTTCCGCACGGAGGGCGGCCTGATCAACTGTTCAAGGGCGCGGGCGCGATGCGATCGAGCGTGGAAAGGTCACGGGGGCGGGCATGTAGTGCAAAACCGTGACGGTCCGGCGTGTGGTGTCGAACAGCATCACCCCGCACGCCGCGTTGAACCTGACCCTCGGGTAA
>JANNVF010000068.1:0-16964 GCA_031414315.1 Hyphomonadaceae bacterium
ACGTGGACGGAAAACTTCCAGAACCGCACCGGGCCGCCCCGCGACGGCGACGTTCGAGGTGCAGGAGATGCCCGGCGGCGGACTTGCGCTCAATGACCTGGAAGCGCGGGGGCCGGGCTTCACCGCCAGCGGCGCGCTGACCGTGGCGGCGAACAATTCCCTGTCGACCGCGAACCTGCAGCGCGTGTGGATCGATGGCCGCACGGATCTGCGCGTGACGGCGCGCCGATCTCGCGAAGGCGTGCTGCTCGTAGCGGCCAACGGGCCGATGTTCGACGCCGTACCCTTCATGGCGTCCGATCCGCCGCCGCGTCCCGTCGCGACCGCGTCCATTGCGCCAACCGGCGGCGTCACGCAGATTTCGGCCACCGTGCCGCTCGAACGCTGGGAAGCCGCCGTTCAGGCCGATCGTGTGCTGATGAAGGGCGATGCGGCAATCATCAACGGTCGCGTCGAGGTCTCGCTCAACGGGCCGGTGATGACGCGGCTCGACGTGCGCGGCGCGGGGCCCAACAATTCCGCAGTGATGCTGAGCCTTGGCGGCGCCAACGGCGCGGCCAGCGGACCGATCGTGTTCAAGGCCGACGACATGGGCTTTGCCTACCGGGCGGTCACCGGCGCCGACAACGTGCGCGGCGGTGCTGTGGAAGGTCGCGGCACGTGGACGGCGCAGACCGCGCGCGCCGACATCGTGCTCAAGGCCAAGAACTTCCAGGTCGTGAAACTTGGCGCCATGGCGCGGCTGTTGTCGTCGGTAGGCTCGCTGCGCGGCATGGCGGAAATGCTCAACGGCGACGGCGTGAGCTTCACCGGCCTTGAAGCGCCGCTGACGATCGTTGACGGGCGGATGTACGTGGCCGAGAGCCGTGCGGCGGGGCCATCACTCGGCATCACCGCGAAGGGCACGATCCAGCTCGCGGACGGCACGCTCGATCTCGATGGCGTGCTGGTGCCAAGCTATGGGTTGAACTCGATGTTCAGTTCGGTGCCGGTGCTCGGGCAGTTGCTGTCGTCGCGACCGGGCGAGGGCGTGCTCGGGCTCACCTACTCCATCAACGGCCCGTCGGATGTGCCGCGCGTCAGCGTCAATCCGCTGTCGGCGCTGACACCCGGCATCCTGCGACGCATCTTTGAGCCGTGGGGCGCGCCAAGGCAGCCACCGAAGGCGGCGCCACCGGCGAGCGCAGGCTAGACCGCGCGCAACAATGCGTGGCGCTTCTTGCCGACCGACAGTTTCACCACCCCATCACCATCGATGTCGCTGTCGGCCAACACGGCGAGATCATCGCTGATGGTGCGGTTGTTCACCGACACCGCGCCCGCCTTGATGTGCCGCTTGGCCTCGCCGTTCGACTCCACGAGCCCCGCGCGCTTCAGCGCATCCGCCACGCGCAGGCCCGCGATCTCCGCGCGCGGCGCCTCGACCGTCGGCAGCGCGCCGCCCGAACCGCCGCCATCGAATGTCGCCTGTGCGGTGGCTTCCGCTTCGCGCGCGGCGGCCTCGCCGTGCAGCATCGCGGTCGCGGCGTTGGCCAGCGCCTTCTTGGCGTCGTTGATCGCCGCGCCCTCAAGCGCCGCGTAGCGCGTGATCTCGTCGAGCGGCAGATCGGTGAACAGCTTCATGAAGCGGGTGACGTCGGCGTCTTCCGCGTTGCGCCAGTACTGCCAGTACTCGTAGGCGCTCAGCATGTCGGCGTTCAGCCACACCGCGCCCGCCGCCGTCTTGCCCATCTTCGCGCCGGACGCCGTCGCCAGCAGGGGTGTCGTCAGCCCGAACGCGTTGGCGCTGTCGACGCGCCGGCACAGCTCAACGCCGTTGACGATGTTGCCCCACTGGTCGGAGCCGCCCATCTGCAGCGTGCATTGGAACCGACGGCTCAGCTCAAGATAATCGACCGCCTGCATCAGCATGTAGTTGAACTCGAGAAACGTCATCGGCTGCTCGCGCTCGAGGCGCAGCTTCACCGAGTCGAACGACAGCATGCGGTTGATCGTGAAGTGCGTGCCGTACTCGCGCAGGAACTGGATGTAGCCGTACTGCGACAGCCAGTCGTCGTTGTTGACTATGACGGCGTCGGTCGGCCCGTCGCCAAAGGTGAGGAACTTCTCGAACACGCCGCGGATCGAGGCCATGTTGTGCGCGATGTCGGCGTCGCTGAGCATCTTGCGCGATTCATCGCGCCCGGTGGGATCGCCCACCTTGGTGGTGCCCCCGCCCAGCAGCACGATCGGCTTGCCGCCGGCCTGCTGCAGCCGCCGCAGCAGCATGATCTGCACGAGGCTGCCCACGTGCAGGCTCGGCGCCGTCATGTCGAACCCGATATAGCCCGTCACCACGCCCTTCGACGCGGCCTCGTCGAGACGCGCCAAATCGGTGCATTGGTGGATGTAGCCTCGGGCGTCGAGGGTCGAGATGAGGGCGGAGCGGGTCATGACCGGGGCAGGTAGCATGGGCACTCCGCCGTGAGCAAAGCGCCTGATGACGCAATCTGGGCGCTGGGCTGCATGACCGGCACCGCGCTCGACGGCGCGATCGACCTCGCGCTCGTCCGCACGGACGGCCATACGATCCTCGAACTCGGCCCATGGGGTCTGGTGCCCTATGGCGACGACCTGCGGGGCTTCATGGCCGAAGCTGTGGCTGAAGCACGGACGTGGAGCTTCGCCGGTCCCGAGCCCGCGATCTTCAAAGAGGCGGCGCGGCAGTTCACGCTGGCGCACGCGGATGCGATCCGCTGGTTCTGCGCCGACCAGGGCATGGCGCTCGCCGACATCAGGGTCATCGGCCTGCATGGGCTGACAGTCCTGCACCGCGCGCCGCGCGCGGGCCGGCCGGGCTCCACGCGGCAACTGGGCGATGGCGCGCTGCTTGCGCGCGAACTCCGCGTCGATGTGGCGTTCGACTTTCGCAGCGCCGATCTGGCGGCTGGCGGCAATGGCGCGCCGCTCGCCCCGATCTATCATGCGGCTTTGCTGGCGCATGCGCAGGCAACCGCACCCGCCGCCGTCCTCAATCTCGGCGGCGTCGCCAATGTGACGTGGTGGAATGGCGGCGAGGATGTGGTGGCGTTCGACACGGGCCCGGCGAACGGGCCGATCAACGAGTGGGTGGAGCGGCACGGCCTCGGCGCTTACGACGTCGATGGTGCGCTGGCCGCCAGCGGCCAGGTGGATGAGGCGCGTCTCACGCGTCTTCTGGCGCACCCGTTCTTCACTGCGCCGTTTCCCAAGTCGCTCGATCGCTACGATTTCTCCGCCGCCATGGCCGACGGCCTGTCACCCGCCGATGGCGCAGCGACCCTGACCGCGTTCTCGGCGGCGGCGGTGGGCAAGGGGCTTGAGCTGCTGCCGGCGCGGCCGGCGAAGCTCATCGTGTGCGGCGGTGGTCGCTGTAATCCGACACTGATGGCCGAGTTGGCGCGGCGCGCGCTGGTGGCGCCCATCGACGCCGACGACTTCGGCTGGCGGGGCGACGCGGTGGAGGCGGAGTGCTTTGCCTTCCTCGCCGCGCGCACGCGCGCTGGCCTGCCGATCAGTTTTCCCCGCACCACGGGCGTTGCGGCGCCGGTCAATGGCGGAAAAATCGCCAGGGCGTAGGCCGCGCCTCTGGACGCATGTCACGGGAAGCGCATCATTAACGCCGTGCCCTAGGGGTTAGCCCGAGGCGTCTTTAGAGCTGGCAAGATATTGCGCGAAATTTGACTATTCTGGGGGCGATCGTGCCGAGTGGAACGCAATGTGCACGATGATCGATCAGATATGCCGACAGACTTAGGGCATTGATCCCCGTCTGGAACAATGCTGCGAACGCTGGCCGCGAACGTGCGCCCAAACGCGCGTGCAGGGAGCTGTGACCGCCATGAATGCACCGCTGAAAAACACCGTCGCCCTCAGCCTGCACGTTCCCGAGCCGCGCGCCCGGCCAGGCGATCCGATCGACTTCTCCGGGCTCATCGTGCCGGCGGCAGGCTCGGCCCCGCGGCCGGACATCCGCTCTTCCGCCTACGCCGTGCGCGACCTCGCGTTCACCATGGTGCGGGTGCTGAACGAGGCGAGCGAAGCGGTCGGTCCATGGGCGCCGAAGGTATCGCCCGAAGCGCTGAAGCGCGGCCTGCGCACGATGGTCGTCACCCGCGCCTACGACGACCGCATGTACCGCATGCAGCGGCAGGGCAAGACGTCGTTCTACATGAAGTGCACCGGCGAGGAGGCGGTGGCCGCCGCGCAGGCGCTGGCGCTCAGCGACGAGGACATGTGCTTCCCCACGTACCGCCAGCAGGCGCTGCTCATCGCTCGTGGCTATCCGCTCGTCGAGATGATGAACCAGGTCTATTCGAACGCCGCGGACCCGTGCAAAGGCCGGCAGCTGCCGGTGATGTACACGTCGAAGAAGCACGGCTTCTTCTCGATTTCCGGCAACCTCGGCACGCAGTTCTCGCAGGCCGTCGGCTGGGCGATGGCGTCGGCGTACAAGGGCGACAACCGCATCGCGTGCGCCTACATCGGCGAGGGCTCCACGGCGGAGGGCGACTTCCACTCCGCGCTGACGTTCGCGTCGGTGTATCGCGCGCCGGTGGTGCTCAACATCGTCAACAACCAGTGGGCCATTTCCGCGTTCCAGGGCATCGCGGGCGGAGAGGAAAGCACGTTCGCCTCGCGGGGCGTCGGCTACGGCATTCCGGCGCTGCGTATCGACGGCAACGACTTCCTCGCGGTGTACGCCGCAACGCAATGGGCGCTGGAGCGCGCGCGCGCGAACCTCGGGCCCACGCTGATCGAGCATTTCACCTATCGCGCGGCGCCGCACTCAACGAGCGACGATCCCGGACGCTATCGCCCTGTGAACGAGGCCGACGGCTGGCCCCTTGGCGATCCAGTGGAGCGGTTGCGCGACCACCTCATCGCGCTCGGCGTCTGGTCGACGGATGACCAGAAGGCGCTGGAGAAGGAAGCCACCGAACTGGTGCGCGCGGCGGGCAAGGAGGCCGAAGCGATCGGCACGCTCGGCCAGTCTCGGCCCAGCGTGAAGGTGATGTTCGAGGACGTGTACAAGGAGGAGCTTCCGCACATCCGCCGTCAGCGCCAGGAGATGGGCGTATGACCGCGATGAACATGATCCAGGCGCTGAACTCGGCGATGGACGTGATGATGACGAAGGACCCGAACGTGCTCGTGTTCGGCGAGGACGTGGGCTTCTTCGGCGGCGTGTTCCGCGCGACGGAGGGCCTGCAGAAGAAGCACGGCCGCACGCGTTGCTTCGATGCGCCGATCGCGGAGGGCGGCATCGTCGCAGCGGCCATCGGCATGGGGGCGTATGGCCTGCGCCCGGTGATCGAAATCCAGTTCGCCGACTACATCTATCCCGGCTACGACCAGATCGTCAGCGAAGCCGCGCGCCTGCGCTATCGCAGCGCCGGGGACTTCACCGCGCCGCTGACGCTGCGCACGCCCTACGGCGGCGGCATTTTCGGCGGGCAGACGCACAGCCAGTCGCCCGAAGCGCTCTTCACGCACGTGGCCGGCATCAAGACCGTCGTGCCGTCCAATCCCTACGATGCAAAGGGGCTGTTGATCGCGGCGATCGAGGACGACGATCCGGTGATCATCTTCGAGCCCAAACGCCTCTACAACGGGCCGTTCGACGGCTGGCACGAGAACCCGGTGTCGCCATGGGCCAAGCATCCCGACAGCGAAGTGCCGGAGGGCCACTACACCGTGCCGCTCGGCAAGGCGAAGATCGTGCGCGCGGGCAAGGACCTCACGGTGCTGGCGTACGGCACGATGGTGCACGTCGCGCAGGCGGCTGCGCTGCACGCGAACGTGGATGCCGAAGTGGTGGACTTGCGCACGCTGGTGCCGCTCGACATCGAGACGATCGTGCAGTCGGTGTCGAAGACCGGCCGGTGCGTAATCGTGCACGAAGCGACGCGCACGTCGGGCTTCGGCGCGGAGCTGTCCGCGCAGGTGCAGGAGGAGTGTTTCTATCATCTGGAGGCGCCGATCATGCGCGTCACGGGTTGGGACACGCCCTATCCGCACGCATTCGAATGGGAGTATTTCCCGGGGCCGGAACGCGTCGCTGCTGCGATGAAGCGTGTGATGGAGGGCTGACATGGCGCGCTATGTGTTCAAGCTTCCGGATGTCGGCGAAGGCACCGCCGAGGCGGAAATCGTCGCCTGGCACGTGAAGCTCGGCGAGATGGTCGAGGAAGACGCACCGCTCGCCGACGTGATGACCGACAAGGCGACGATCGAGATCACCGCGCCGGTCGCCGGCCGGATCGTCGAGCGCAACGGCGAGCCAGGCGAGATGGCGCCGATCGGCTCCGTGCTGGCGGTGTTCGAGACGGACGCGGCGGCCGCTGCGGAGGCGTCTGCGCCCAAGCCCGTCGCGAAGGAGGCGCCAAAGCCCGTCGCCGCCGCGCCTGCGCCGAAGCCGGCGGCGAATGGCGCAACTTCTGCTGCGCCCGCCAAGCCGCAGGCCGAAGCATTCACGACGCGCGCGACGCCGGACGAAAAGCCCGCGGCATCACCCGCCGTACGCAAACGCGCGCAGGACATGGGCATCCACCTCCAGTTTGTCGCGGGCTCCGGCCCCGGCGGGCGCATCGAGCATGAAGACCTCGACGCCTACATCGCCGGCGGCGGTCGCGGTGCGCGACCTGCTTCGTCAGGCGGCGCGACCTACGCGCAGCGCGACGGCGGCGAGGAGATCAAGGTCATCGGGCTCCGCCGCAAGATCGCGGAAAAGATGCAGGACGCCAAGCGGCGCATTCCGCATTTCGCGTATGTGGAGGAAGTTGACGCGACGGAGCTTGAGGCGCTGCGTGCGCATCTCAACGCCACGAAGCGCGCCGACCAGCCGAAGCTGACGCTGCTGCCGTTCCTTGTGCGTGCGCTGGTGAGGGTGTTGCCGCGTTTCCCGCAGATCAACGCGACGTTCGACGACGACGCGGGCGTCGTCACGCGCCACAACGCCGTGCATTGCGGGATTGCGGCGCAGACCGCGAACGGGCTTGTGGTGCCGGTGGTGAAGCACGCGGAGGCGCTGGATGTCTGGGCGCTCGCGACGGAGATCGCGCGGCTCGGCGAGGCGGCGCGCAACGGCAAGGCTACGCGAGACGAGCTGTCGGGATCCACGATCACCATCACCAGCCTCGGGCCGCTGGGCGGCGTCGTCACCACGCCGGTGATCAATCACCCGGAGGTCGCGATCATCGGCCCGAACAAGATCATCGAGCGGCCGGTGGTGCGTGACGGCGTCATCGTGGTGCGGAAGATGATGAACATCTCCTCGTCGTTCGATCACCGCGTCGTCGACGGCTATGACGCGGCCGACTTCATCCAGCGCGTGAAGGCGCTGCTGGAACACCCAGCCACCATCTTCATGGACTGACGCGTTCCCATGGCAACGATTGAAACGAAGGTGCTCGTCGTCGGCGGCGGGCCGGGCGGCTATGTCGCCGCCATCCGCGCGGGTCAGCTCGGCCTCGACACGACGATCGTCGAAGGCTCGCGCCTCGGCGGGACGTGCCTGATCCGCGGTTGCATCCCGTCGAAGGCGATCATCCACGTGGCGAGCGAGTTCGCGGCGATGACACGCGCCGCCAATGGCGGACATGCGGGGATTTCGCTCGCCGCGCCGCCGAAGCTGGAGATGGCCAAGACCGTCGCGTGGAAGGAAACCGTCGTCGATAGGCTCAACAGCGGTGTCGCGACGCTGCTGAAGCGCGCGAAGGTGCGCGTGGTCGAGGGCTGGGGGACGTTCACGGACGCGAAGACCTGCGTGGTCGGCGACACGACCATCCGTGCAGAGCACGTGATCCTCGCCAACGGCTCGCTGCCGGTGGAGCTGCCGTTCGTGCCGTTCGGCGGCAATGTGATTTCCTCCACCGAAGCGCTGGCGTTGCCGACGTTGCCGAAGAAGCTCGTCGTCGTCGGCGCGGGCTACATCGGCCTCGAACTCGGGATCGCGTTCCGCAAGCTCGGCGCCGAGGTGACGGTGGTGGAGGCGATGGACCGCATCCTGCCGCTCTATGACAAGGACCTCGTCGCGCCGGTGCTGAAGTGGCTGCAGAAGAACGGCGTCGAACTCCATCTCGGCGCGAAGGCCAAGGGCGTCGACGCCAAGGGCGCGCTGTCTATCGAAACGAAGGACGGCAAGGCGCTGAAGCTCGCCGCCGACAACATCCTCGTCACCGTCGGCCGCAAACCCAACACCGAAGGCTGGGGGCTGGAACAGATGGGCGTCGACAGGGACGGCCGCTTCGTGAAGGTCGACAACCAGTGCCGCACCTCGATGAAGAACGTCTGGGCGATCGGCGATCTCGTCGGCGAGCCGATGCTGGCGCACAAGGCGAGCGCGCAGGGCGAGATGGTCGCCGAGATCATCGCCGGCGCGCGGCGCGTGTTCGATCCGGTGGCGATCGGCGCGGTGTGCTTCACGGAGCCGGAGATCGTCAGCGCCGGATTGTCACCGGATGAGGCGAAGGCCGCGGGCATCGAGACGGTGGTCGGCGTCTTTCCGTTCATGGCCAATGGCCGTTCGCTGAGCATGGATTCCGGCGAGGGCTTCGTGCGCATCGTTGCGCGCAAGTCCGATCACCGCGTGCTCGGCGTACAGGCGGTCGGCGCGAACGTCTCCGAACTCAGCGGCGAGTTTGGCCACGCGCTGGAAATGGGCGCGGTGCTGGAGGATCTCGCCGGCACGATCCACGTGCACCCGACGCTGAGCGAGGCGTTTCACGAGAGCGCGCTCAAGGCGCTCGGCCACGCCATCCATATTTGAGGCATGTCGACGCTGCGCCAACCGCTCACAACGCCGTGATCACGGGAACTTCGCACCTGCAACATAGTTGATCGGGGTCGCGGGGTAATCCTGGAAACGTCTTCATGTGCAAGGACACCATCCTTCTCGTCGCGCACATCGGCGCGTTCAACGAGGTGTCGGACGCCTATGCCGAGGCCTGCCGCACCAATCGGGGCACGGCTTACGGAGTGGAACTGCGGACGCTGGCGGCCGCTCATGGCGCGCTGGCGCTGCGGTTCGAGGCACGGCTTCGCGAACTGGGAGGACACGCGCCGTCGCGTCCCGGAGGCGGGCTCGTCGACGTCGTGACACTGGCTGGAGAGCCGCACACGGGCGTCGTGGAAGTCCTGCGCAGTGAGAACCTGCTGATCGAGGATCTCGAAGCGACCCATCGCGCGACGGGCCTGAGCGAAGACACCCGCCGTCTGGTGCAGACGAGCTTGTTTCGCGTCCGCGCGCATGCACATCGCGTTGAGACGTTTCGCGCGACGCTCTAGACGACGCGTAACGCGCGCGCGGCGGGACACCGCATGTCGGCGGCGCGGCGCGGGCGGTCGTGAGAAATAGGGGGAAGGGCGCCCCCTCAATCCCACACATCGCGCGTATCGACCCCATGCGCGCCATCAACATCGACAAATAAAATCCGGCTGATTGCGCCTCGGGTTAGACTGGGCGTCCCATCAAACGGAGACGCAACGTCGTGCAAATCATCGCCCCGCCCAAAGTCAGTGCAGAGATCATCGGCGCGTTCTTCGCGTCGATGCGCCTGTGGCTGCTTGAGGCGGTGGCGCCGTTCGTCATGCAGTTGTCCGACCGGACGCCGCACGGGCGCTCGCTGCGCGCATGGCTCGACGCCGACGTGCGCGATGCGCTCGGCGACGTGAAGCGGATGCTGTTTGTGCTGGCGGTGTCGCGCATGACGCCGGCGCGGGTGCGCGCCACGGTACGCGGCGGCGCGCGGCCGGGGACGACGCATCCGGGGTTTCGCGCGGCGCCGCGCTGCCGCAACTGGTTTCGCCTGGTGACCTGCGATCTCACGTCGCGCGGCGGCGGGTTTCGCGGGCGCCTGGCGTTGCTGCGCGATCTCCTCGCGCGTCCCGATCACTGGATCGCGCGCGTCGTCGTGCGCATCAGGCGCCTCAAGCGCAGCCGCAAGGGCGCGCGTTTCCTGTGCGTGGCGCCGCCGGCGCTGGTTCTGTCAGGCGCTGCGCCGGGGCCCGAAACGGCGTTCGCCGATTCGTCGTGATCCCTGGTGCGCCCGGCTTCGGCCGGCCCGTTTTGTCTGGCGCCCAAAAAGACTGCCGGCTGAAGCCGGCGGTGCGGCGGACGCGCGCGCTCATGCGTCCTCCGGATCTCCGTCGCGCCATTTCTTCTTCGCGCGCTGGTCCTTGTGGATCTTGGCCCAGTGCTTGCGCGTCTCCTGGCGCAGCTTCGGGTCGGTCTTGCGGGCCTCGAACGCGAGCTCGCCTTGCAACTTCCCGTACGATGCCCAGCGCCCCGGATCGAGCGCGCCGGTCGCCAACGCCGCGAGGATCGCGCAGCCGGGTTCGTTGGTGTGGTGGCAGTCGGTGAAGCGGCACTGGCCGAGCAGAGCCTCCACGTCGGGAAACGTCTCGGCCTCCGTGCCCGCATCGGCGTCCCACACGCCGAGTTCGCGCATGCCGGGTGAATCGAGCAGCAGCCCGCCGCTCGGCAGCGCGATGATCTCGCGGTGCGTGGTGGTGTGGCGTCCGCGCTTGTCGTCGCCGCTGATCGCCTGCGTCGCCATCAACTGTTCGCCCGCGAGCGCATTCACGAGCGTGGACTTGCCGACGCCGGAGGAACCGAGCAGCGCCGCTGTCTTTCCCGGCTCGATCAGCGCATTCAACGCGTCGAGCCCGAGACCAGACTTCGACGAGACGACATAGATCGGCGCGCCGCCGGCGATCGCCTCGACGCTGGCGCGCGCGGCCTCCACTTCGTCGCAGGCATCGGCCTTCGTCAGTACGATCACCGGAGCGGCCCCGCCGTCGCGCGCGACGAACAGATAGCGCTCCAGCCGGCGCAGGTTGAGATCGCCGTTGAGCGAGGAGACCAGCAGCGCGATGTCGATGTTGGCGGCGACGACCTGTTCGGCGCCTTTGGCGGCGGTGCGCACCGTCGCCTTGCGCACGAACACGGCGGCGCGTGGCAGCACGTGATGGATGGTCGCTGTGGTCTCGCCCGCGCGTGCTGCAACCGCGACCCAGTCGCCAGCGACGGGGAAGGCGCCGGGCGCGGCGTCATGGGCGAAGCGGCCGCCGAGTTGGGCGGTGAGATCGCCCTGTGCGGTGAACAGCGTGTAGAGCCCGCGCTGCTGGATGATGACGCGGCCGGGGATCAGCCCGTCGGCATCGGGAAGGGTATCGAAGTGGTGTTGGAACGTGTCGTTCCAGCCGTAGCGTTCAAGCACGGGAACGTCCTTTGATCGGAAGCCTTGTAACAGGCGCCGGCCGTGGACGTCGCGAATTCAGACGCGCACCGGCTCAGCGCCGCGGAGGGCGGCGAAAACAGTCTCAGACATGATGCAACCCTCCCTGTGCTCGCTTTGCGGACGTGTGGTGATGGCCTGCCAGCCGTAGCTTGCGAAGCAAGCGAGGGCTGGTGCCTGGGGCCGGAATCGAACCAGCGACACGCGGATTTTCAATCCGCTGCTCTACCAACTGAGCTACCCAGGCGCACGGCTCGGGCAGGCCAAGACCGCCCGAAACGGAGGCGGGCTTATACCGGCGGGCGGTGCGGGTGTCCATGCCCGCTTCGGCCCGAAAAAAGGGTGCGCCGCGCGGCGCCTTTTGGGGGCTGTGGCGCGTTCACTCTGTATTTGGTACCCCAAGATGATCAGGCGAGGAGCAGCCCATGTGTGCAGATCACGAGACCGCTGGACACCATCACGGCCTGCCGGCCGTTACCGCGCCTACGCTGGTGAACCTTTCCACCCTGAAGCGCCGCGACGTGCTCATGGGCCTCGCTTCCGGCACGCTGCTGCTGGCGGGCTGCGAGACCAACGCCGTCACCGGTCGCAGCCAGTTCACCGCGTTCGCGCCGGGGGACAGCCAGCTCGCCGCCATGGCGCTTGACGCATGGTCGCAGCAGAAGCGCACGACACCGATCTCCCGGGATCCCGCATTGAACGCGCGCCTGCAACGGGTCGGCGCACGCATCGCCGCCGTGTCGGGCCTGCAGAACGTGCAGTGGGAGTTCGTCGTCTTCGACAAGCCCGACAAGAACGCGTTCGTGCTGCCGGGCGGCAAGGTCGGCTTCTACAAAGGGCTGATGGATATCTCCACCAAGGATGATCACATCGCCACCGTGCTCGGCCACGAAGTCGGCCACGTGCAGGGCCGTCACGCGGCGGAGCGGTATAGCCAGGGGGTCGCCGCACAGCTGGGAAGCGCGGTCGCGCAGAGCAGTGGGCTTGGCTCCTCACAGATGGCCATGGCGGCGCTGGGCATGGGTTTGCAGGTGGGGGTGCTCCTGCCGTTCTCGCGCGCGCAGGAATCGGAGGCCGACCGGGTCGGTGTCGATAATATGCACAAGGCCGGTTACGACGTGCGCGAATCCGTGAAGTTCTGGGAGCTGATGGCGCAGGGTGGCGGCTCGCGGAGCCCGACGCTGCTGTCGACGCACCCGAGCCCGGAAGGCCGCATGGCGGAGCTGCGCGCCTACATCACTCAGCGCGGTTACGCGCAGATGTGAAGGGGCGCATGCCGACAGTCTCTCGCCGAACGTTCGTGCTCGGGGCTGCGGCGCTGATGCGACGATCTGACGATGTGCGCTGCTCGCGGTCGCGCTAGAACGTCAGCCTCATGTCCTCCCAGACCACTGACGCGCAACCGATCGCGGCGATCGACCTCGCCACGCTCGGGGCTATCGCGCTTGTGTGGGGGATCAACAATCTCTTGGCCAAAATCGCCGTGGACGCGCTGCCGCCGTTGCTGGCGGCCGGGTTGCGGTTCGCCGTCGCTCTCGTGGTGCTGTTTCCGCTGCTGAAGCTGCCCAAGGTGGGCATGGGCATGCTGGCGCTGGTCGCCGTGCTCACAGGGCTGGTACACCAGGGCATCCAGTATGCCGGGCTTTCCATGGCCCACGATCTCTCGCCCATGGTGATCGCCATGCAGCTGTGGATTCCGGCGTCCGTCGGGTTTGCGGCGCTTTGGCTCAAAGAGCGGCCGGGGCCATGGCGGCTGGCCGGGATGGGAGCCTCTCTCGCCGGCGTCGTCGTGATGGCGGCCGACCCGGTGGTGTTCTCGCAGGTCGGGGCGCTGGCGCTGGTGGCGTTGGCGGCGAGCATCTATGGCGCGGCTGCGGTGCTCGTGCGCCGGGCGCCGACGGTGCACCCGCTGACCTATCAGGCGTGGATTGCCTTCTTTGCCGCGCCCGGGCTTTTCCTGGGCTCGGCGCTGTTCGAGACCGGACAATGGGCGGCGATGGCGGCCGCGCCGTGGACGGTTTGGGCCTGCATCGTGTTTGCCGCGCTGGCGTCCAGTGTGGCGGCCAACGCGCTCATGTTCCGGCTGGTGCAGAAGTATGCGGTGTCGCGGACCACGCCGTTCCTGTTTGTGTCACCGCTGGTGGGCGTCGCGCTGGGCGTTGCGGTGCTGGGTGACCCGCTGACCTGGCAGTTTTTCCTGGGCGCCGCGCTGACCCTGGCGGGGGTCGCGATGGTGGCGCTGGCGGAGCGGCGGGGACGCTAGGACGGGCGCTGGCAGGGGCGGCATGGCGCTGCCGGTAACCCCATGCTACCCCCGGATTTCCCTTTTCAAGCGCCGAGTCGCCCCTTTGTCCGACCTTCCCCCCGACATACCCGCCGACGTTCCCCCGCCGAAGGATCCCACCCCCGGCGTCGAGACGATCTCGATCGAGGCCGAGCTCAAGAAGTCCTATCTCGACTACGCGATGAGCGTGATCGTCAGCCGTGCGCTGCCGGATGTGCGCGACGGCCTGAAGCCTGTGCACCGGCGCATCCTGTTCGGGATGAACGAAGCGGGCAACACGTCCGACAAGGGCTATCGCAAGTCCGCCAATACCGTCGGCGAAGTGATGGGCCGCTATCACCCGCACGGTGACAGCGCGATCTACGAAGCCCTCGTGCGCATGGCGCAGGACTTCTCCATGGGCCTGCCGCTGATCGACGGGCAGGGTAACTTCGGCTCGCAGGACGGCGATTCACCGGCGGCCATGCGCTACACCGAAAGCCGGCTTGCCAAGCCCGCGATGTTCCTGCTCGACGATATCGACGAAGACACCGTTGATTTTCAGGACAACTACGACGGCCAGCGCAAGGAGCCGGTGGTCCTGCCGGCGCGCTATCCGAACCTGCTGGTCAACGGCGGCGGCGGCATCGCGGTCGGCATGGCCACGAACATTCCGCCGCACAATCTCGCTGAAGTGATCGACGCGGCGCTCGCGCTGATCGAGAACCCCGACGTCACCGACCTTGAGCTGCTGGACATCGTGCCGGGGCCGGACTTCCCCACCGGCTGCGAAATTCTCGGCCGCGCCGGCGCGCGTCAGGCGCTGATCACCGGGCGCGGCTCGGTAGTGCAGCGCGCGCGCTACAAGACCGAGACGATCCGCGGACGCGAGGCGTTCGTGTTCACCGAGGTGCCGTTCCAGGTGAACAAGGCCAGCGTCTACGAGCGCATCGGCGAACTGGTGCGCGAGAAGAAGATCGAGGGCGTCGCGGAAGTGCGCGACGAGAGCAACCGCTTCGGCATCCGCCTCGTGGTGGAGGTGAAGCGCGATGCGGTGCCCGATGTGGTGCTGAACCAGATCTACCGCTACACGCAGCTGCAAAGCTCGTTCAGTTACAACATGCTGGCGCTCAATCACGGGCGGCCCGAACAGATGGGTCTGCGCGCCATTCTTCAGGCGTTCCTGTCGTTCCGTGAGCATGTCGTCACCCGGCGCACCAAGCACCGCCTCGCGAAAGCCCGTCAGAAGGGCCACGAGACCGTGGGCCTCGCCATCGCCGTCGCCAATATCGACGAAGTGATCCGCGTCATCCGCAACGCGCCCGATCCCGCAACGGCGCGGGAAGAACTGATGGCGCGCGCGTGGCCCACCGGCGACATGATGCCGTTGATCGCGCTGATCGCCGATCCGCGCACGGTTGTGCAGGAAGGCGATGCGATCCGCCTCTCCGACGAACAGGCCCGCGCGATCCTCGATCTGCGCCTGCAGCGCCTTACCGGTCTCGGCCGCGAAGACATCGCCAAGGCGGCCCACGAGATCGCCGAGCAGATCAAGGAACTGCTCGACATCCTCGGCTCTCGCGAGCGCATCCTTACCATCATCAAGAACGAGATGGGTGAGGTGAAGGAAAAATTCGGGCAGGGCCGGCGCACGCCGTTCTCGGAATTCGACGGCGAGATCGACGACGAGAGCCTCATCCCGCGCGAGGACATGGTCGTCACCGTCACCCACGGCGGCTACGTCAAGCGCACGCCGTTGTCGGCGTATCGCGCGCAGCGGCGCGGCGGCAAGGGCAAGGCTGGGATGGTGACGAAGGACGAGGATTTCGTCACGCGCCTGTTCGTGGCCTCCACGCACACGCCGATCCTGTTCTTCTCTTCGGCCGGCATGGTCTACAAGGAGAAGGTCTGGCGTCTGCCGCAGGGCGATCCGCGCACCAAGGGCCGTGCGCTGGTCAACATGTTGCCGCTGGAACAGGGCGAGAGCATCACGTCCGTGATGGCGCTGCCGGAGGACGAGCACGACTGGGCGCGGCTGGACGTGATGTTCGCCACGCGCTCCGGCCAGGTGCGCCGCAACAAGCTCTCCGATTTCACGCAGGTGAACCGCGCCGGCAAGATCGCCATGAAGCCTGACGAGGGCGATGGCATTGTTGCAGTGGAGTTCTGCTCGGATGAGGATGATATCCTGCTCACCACGTCGGCGGCGATGTGCATCCGCTTCCGCGTCGATGATGTGCGCGTGTTCCAGGGCCGCACCTCCACCGGCGTGCGCGGCATCGACCTGAAAGACACCGACCGCGTCATCGGCATGGCGGTGCTCAAGCATGTGGACGTGACGCCGGAAGAACGCGCCACCTACTTCAAGTGGGACGCCACCGACCGCGATACCGATGTGGGCGAGACCGACGGCGAGGAAACCGCCGACGCGGCGCCGGAGTCCGTTGACGTGCCGTTCGAGCGGCTCACGTGGCTGAAGACGCAGGAGCAGTTCATCCTGACGATGACCTCCGATGGTCTCGGCAAGCGCGCCTCATCGTACGAATACCGGGTCACCGGGCGCGGTGGCAAAGGCCTCATCGCGCATCGCCTGTCGGGCAAGGACGCGCGTATCGTCGCCGCCTTTCCCGTGCACAGCGGCGAGGAACTGCTGCTGGTCACCGATCGCGGCCAGCTTATCCGCATGAGCGTGGACGGCATCCGCGTCGCAGGGCGTGCGACGCAAGGCGTCACGCTCATCCGGGTCGGCGACGATGAACACGTCGTGGCGGCCGAGCGGCTGGAAGACGTGGGCGGCGACGACGATGCTGCGGAAGATGGAGAACCCGTGTGACCAAGAGCAGGCGCCGCACCGGTCTCTATCCCGGCACGTTCGATCCGATCACGAACGGCCACATCGACATTATCGAGCGCGCCGCAAAGCTCGTGGACAAGCTGGTGATCGGCGTCGCCATCAACCGGGACAAGGGGCCGCTGTTTTCCCTGCCGGAACGGGTGGAGATGGTGGAGCAGGAAGTGGACCGGTTCCGCAGTCTCATGGACATCGATGTTCGTCCTTTTGACACATTGCTGATGAAGTTCGCCGAGGAAGTGGGCGCGCAGGTGATCGTGCGTGGCCTGCGCGCGGTGTCGGATTTCGAATACGAGTTTCAATTGGCGGGCATGAATCGGCAACTCATGCCCGAGGCAGAAACGGTGTTCATGACGCCATCCGAGCAGTATCAGTATGTGTCAGCCACACTGGTGCGCGAAATCGCAACTCTGGGTGGCGATGTGAGCAAGTTCGTGTCGCCCTCGGTGAAGCGTCGGCTCGACGAAAAGCTGGCCAAGACACCGCGCGAATAGCGCTGGCCGTGGAGCCGTCTTGGCGCTGACCATCACCGATCGTTGCATCAATTGCGACCTGTGCGAGCCGGAATGCCCCAACCAGGCCATCGCGCTTG
>JANNVF010000069.1:0-2341 GCA_031414315.1 Hyphomonadaceae bacterium
CAAACAGCAGGAATGGCAGCACGAACGCGACAAAGGGCACGATGATCCGGCGCAACATCAGCACGCATCCTCGTAGAGCCGTTCGTACAGCAGCTTGATCATCCCGGCGGTCACGCCCCAGATGATCAAGCTGCTGTACGAACGGCTCTACGAGGATGCGTGCTGATGTTGCGCCGGATCATCGTGCCCTTTGTCGCGTTCGTGCTGCCATTCCTGCTGTTTGCGCTGTATCGGGCGTTGCGCGATCGGAGGGTTGGTCCGAAGACCCTTGAGAACTGGCCGCTCGCGGTGCTGTTCATCGCCGGCGCGGTTCTGGCGGTGCAGACTTTCGCGCTTGCCGCGCTCACCGAACCGCGCACCACCGTGCGCCCACCGGAACGCCCCATCGAGGATGCACGTCCATGACCACGATCGCCGGCGCCTCGTGGCTCGGGACGCCTGAAACCAGAGCCGTCATGGCGGCGCTTGAAGAGGCGCGA
Source organism: Hyphomonadaceae bacterium (assembly GCA_031414315.1). Classification (GTDB taxonomy): domain Bacteria; phylum Pseudomonadota; class Alphaproteobacteria; order Caulobacterales; family Aquidulcibacteraceae; genus VFBF01. The sequence continues at coordinate 480 of JANNVF010000069.1, forward strand.
CCCGGCGGCGCGCGCTTTGTCGGCGGCTGTGTGCGCAACACGCTGATGGGCCATCCCGTCGACGACATCGACGTCGCCACGCAGCTGACCCCAGATCAGGTGACGCAGCTGGCGAAGAGGGCGGGCTTTGCAGTCGCGCCCACCGGCATTGAACATGGGACCGTCACCGTCATCGTCAACCACCACCCGTTCGAAATCACGACGCTGCGCCGCGATGTGACCACCGACGGCCGGCGCGCCACCGTGGCGTTCACCGAGAGCTGGGAGGAGGACGCGGGGCGGCGCGATTTCCGGCTGAACGCGCTCTACGCGGACGCCAACGGCGTCGTGCACGATCCCACCGGCGGCGGACTCGAGGATGCGCGCGCCGGGAGCATCATCTTCATCGGCGATGCGGAAACGCGGCTGCGCGAGGATCACCTCCGCATCCTGCGTTTCTTCCGGTTTTCCGCGTGGTACGCAAAGGGTGATCTCGACCCGCGCGGACTGGCGGCATGTCAGGCGATGCGCGACGGCGTCGATGCGCTGTCGGCGGAACGGGTGTGGAAGGAGTTCAAGAAGCTGCTCGCCGCGCCCGATCCGCGCGCGGCGTTGAGGGGCATGGACGCGATCGGTGCGCTCGCACGCGTGGCGCCGGAAGCGACAAACCTCGCGCGGCTCTATCGGCTCATCGAAATCGAGGATGATCTCGTCCTGCCGCATGATGCGCTGACGCGTGCGGCCGCGATGCTCGTCGATGAAGCTGGCGCGCGGACATTTGCCAGGCGCATGAAGGCGTCGAACGAAGAGCGCGCGCGTCTCGTCGGCGCGGTCGGCACAGAGCCGCGCCTCGTGTCGTACATGTCGATGCGCGAGGTCCGCCGTGCGCTCTACGCGCTGGGGCAGGAGACCTTCGAGGACCGGGTGCGGCTGACGTGGGCTGAAGACACCGGCGCGCGCACCACGCCGCAATGGCGCGCGCTGCTGGCGTTGTCGCAAGGGTGGGTGCGTCCGACGCTTGCGTTGTCCGGCGACGACATCCTCGCGGCGGGCGTGCCGGCCGGCCCTAAGGTCGGCGCCGTACGGCGCGAAGTGGAGGCGTGGTGGATCGACGCCGATTTTCCCGATGACAGATTGTCCATCGTCGAGCGCCTGAAGGCTGTGGCCCAGGGACTCGGATAAGACAGGGACCTGGGTAGAAACCACTGCTGACACAATGGTGTCATGGGGATACTGGAAACTCGTCGCGAACACGGAGCTCCCATGAAACTCTACTACGGCCCCCGCACCCGCGCCTTCACCGGCCTCTGGATGATGGAAGAGTCCGGCCTCCCGTATGAACTCGCGCGTGTCGACATGCGTGCCCCCACGCACCCGGATGCGGCGCTGCTCGCGGTCAATCCGATGGGCAAGCTGCCGGCGCTGGAAGACGGTCCCAACAAGTTTGGCGAAACCGCCGCGCTGCTGCTCTACGTCGCTGAGAAGGCCAACAATGTCCTGGCGCCCAAGCCGACTGATCCGACGCGTGGGCGCTTCCTGCAATGGCTGGTGTTCTCGCCAGCCGTCGTTGAGCCCGCGATGGTGGAGCGCATGCACAAGACGCCGGAGAACACCCAGCAATCCGGTTGGGGCGACTACAAGCGCATGGAGACCGCGCTGATGGACGCGATGACGCCCGGCAAATGGCTGCTCGGCGACACGTTCACCGCCGCCGATCTCTACATCGCCAGCATGCTGATGTTCGGCATGCAGTTCGGCATGATCGACAAACAGAAGCCGTTCGAGGAATTCGCCGGCCGCGCGGCGGAGCGCCCGGCGTTCAAGAGTGCCTCGACGATCGAGGCGAAGGAAGGCGCGTAGGGGCGATGACGGTCGCGCTGGTC
>JANNVF010000070.1:0-2820 GCA_031414315.1 Hyphomonadaceae bacterium
GATGGGCGGCGCGATCGCCCGCATGTTCGCGCCGGTCAACGCCTTCCTGTCGCACAAATGGTACTTCGATGAACTGTATGACGCGGTGTTCGTGAAGGGCGCCCGTGCGCTGGGCGATCTCTTCTGGAAGGGCGGCGACAAGAAGATCATCGACGGCTTCGGCCCCGACGGCTTCGCGTGGATGTCGAAGTTCACCGCGCGCATGATGCGCCTGTCGCAGACCGGCTACGTCTACCACTACAGCTTCTTCATGCTGATCGCGGTGGCCGCCATCGGCGCCTACGCCATCTGGAACGGCGGGGCATTCCAATGACCGGCCTGCCCATCCTGTCGCTGATGACGTTCGTGCCGGCGCTCGGCGCGCTGTTCATTCTCGCCGCGCGCTGGTCCAGCGGCCGCGCACACCCTGGCCACGACACGGGCGTGAAGTGGATCGCCTTCGTGGTGACGCTCATCACGCTCGGTCTCAATCTGCTCGCGCTGACCCAGTTCGACGCGCAGGCGACCGGCTTCCAGCTCGTCGAGCGCATCCCGTGGGCGATCGGCATCGAGTACCACATGGGCGTCGATCAGCTCGCCATGGCGCTGATCCTGCTCACCAACTTCCTGATGCCACTGTGCATTCTCGCCAGCTGGTCGATCGAGAAGCAGGTCTCCACCTACATGATGCTGTTCCTGCTGCTGCAGACGCTCATGCAGGGCGTCTTCGCGGCGATGGATATCGTGCTGTTCTACGTCTTCTTCGAAGGCGGCCTGATCCCGATGTTTATCCTTATCGGGGTGTGGGGCGGCAAGAACCGCATCTACGCGGCGTTCAAGTTCTTCCTCTACACGCTGCTCGGCTCGGTGTTGATGCTGGTGGCGCTGATCGTCATGGCGATGCTGGCCAAGACCACCAGCATCCCGGACATCACCGCGTTCGCGCAGAGCGGGGGCTTCTCGAAGGCGTTGCAGATCTGGCTGTGGCTCGCGTTCTTCTCCTCGCTCGCCGTGAAGATGCCGATGTGGCCCGTCCACACCTGGCTGCCGGATGCGCACGTGGAGGCGCCGACGGCGGCGTCGGTGATCCTGGCGGCGGTGCTGCTGAAGATGGGCGGCTACGGCTTCCTGCGTTTCTCGCTGCCGATGTTCCCGGACGCCTCCGCCTACTTCACGCCGCTCGTCTTCGTAATGAGCGTCATCGCCATCATCTACGCGTCGCTGGTGGCGTTCCGGCAGACCGACATCAAGAAGCTGATCGCGTATTCGTCCGTCGCGCACATGGGCTTCGTCACCATGGGCATCTTCGCCGGCACCGAGCAGGGCGTGCAGGGCGCGATCTTCCAGATGCTGTCGCACGGGGTGATCTCCGGCGCGCTCTTCCTCATCGTCGGCGTCATCTACGACCGCATGCACACCCGCGAGATCGCGTTCTACGGTGGCCTCGCCCACCGTATGCCGGTCTACGCCGCGATCTTCCTGCTGTTCACGATGGCCAACGTCGGCCTGCCGGGCACCAGCGGTTTTGTGGGCGAAATCCTGACGATGGTCGGCACGTTTTCGGTCAACGCCTGGGTGACGGCGGGCGCGGCCACCGGCGTGATCCTGTCGGCGGTCTATGCGCTGACGCTCTACCGCAAGGTGGCGTTCGGCAAGATCGAGAACCCCCAGCTCGACAAGATCACCGATCTCGACACCCGCGAGTGGGTGATGTTCGCGCCGCTCGTCATCGCCACGCTGATCCTCGGCGTCGCGCCGATGATCGCGCTCGATTTCACCCGCGTGTCCGTGCAGGCGATCCTCGCCGGCTACGACGTCTTCGCCAGTACGCGCTGAGGATCAGGGATGGAAGCGGAACTCTACAAGACGCTCAGCGCCGATCTCAGCTGGTTCCGGCCGGAGCTGCTGCTGGCGGGTTTCGTGCTGATCGGCACGATGCTGGGCGCATGGGGCGGTGACAGGTCGAGCGGCGCGCTCTCCGGGTTCGCCGCGCTCGCGCTGGTGATCGCATCCGCGCTCGCGTTCCAGGCGCAGCCCTCCGCGCCGGTGATGATCTTCGGTGGCGCGCTCGTCGTTGACGGGTTCAGCGCCTATGCGAAGGTGGTGATCGGGCTGGCGGCGGCGGCCACGCTGCTGCTGGGCGCCGACTACTTCGCCAAGAGCAACGAGCGGCGCTTCGAGTTTCCGCTGCTGGTGACGCTCGCCGCCATCGGCATGTTCATCATGGTGTCGGCGAACGATCTCATCACGCTCTACATCGGCCTCGAACTGCAGAGTCTCGCGGCGTACGTGCTGGCCGCGTTTCGTCGTGATGACGCGCGGTCCTCGGAGGCCGGTCTCAAGTATTTCGTGCTCGGCGCGCTGGCGTCGGGCCTGCTGCTGTATGGCGCCTCGCTGGTCTACGGGTTCACGGGATCTGTGCGGTTCGATCTGATCGCGCCGGAAGCCGCTCGCGGCGGTGTTGGCGTCATCTTCGGTCTCGTGTTCCTGATCTGCGGGCTTGCGTTCAAGCTCTCTGCCGCGCCGTTCCACATGTGGACGCCCGACGTCTATGAAGGCGCCCCGACGCCGGTCACGGCATTCTTCGCTGCCGCGCCCAAGCTGGCCGCTGTCGCGTTGTTGGCGCGCGTACTGTTCGGGCCGTTCGCGGAACTGGAAGACCAGTGGCGCCAGGTGATCATGGCGCTGGCGGCGCTGTCATTGCTTGTCGGCGCGTTCATCGCGCTGGCGCAGACCAACATCAAACGGCTGATGGCGTATTCCTCGATCCACAACGTGGGCTTCGCGCTGATGGCGCTGGCGGCTGGCGGGCGCGAAGGCGCGAACGCGGCGCTCATCTAC
>JANNVF010000071.1:0-20254 GCA_031414315.1 Hyphomonadaceae bacterium
CGATGGTGTCGTATCGCGCCACGAACACGCCGACGCCGGCATGGCGGATGCGCCAGAGCACGCTGGCGTGGCGGCCATCGAGCACATAGACGCCGGCCGGCTGCTCGGATGCGATGCGCGAGGTATCTGCGGCGTACGGCACGCCGGAGGTTGCCGCCACAGGCGCTGCGGCGCCGCTGGTAGTGGTGTCGGAGACCGAAATGCATCCGGCCAGCAGGCTGGCGGCGAGGGCAACGGCGAAACGGCGCATCGAGAGTCTCCAGTTGAAACGAGCCCCGCTCTAGCACGCCAGCGCGGGCAGGGGAGGGCCTGACGGGAAAGTCACCGTTCGCCGCAGCGGCCTAGCCGACGCTGACGCCCGGCGCGCGCCCGGCTATCGTGGCCCTAGAGGAGAGTTCCATGACCTACACGGCGCCGATTGGCGACATTCGGTTCGCGCTGGACTCCGCATCGGATCTCTGGCGGCTGAAGGACGCGTTCCCCGACCTCGATGCCGACCTGCTGGGCGCGATCCTGGAGAGCGCCGGGGAAATGGCGGCGGAAACCCTGGCGCCGCTGAACGCGAGCGGCGACCGTGCGGGGGTGAAGCTGGAAGATGGCGTGGTCAGGTCGGCGCCGGGGTTCGCTGCCGCTTACGCCACGTTCGTCGCGGGGGGCTGGCAGGGGCTCGCTGCCGATCCCGCATATGGGGGGCAGGGCTTGCCCAAGGCGGTGGCGCTGGCGGTGCACGAAACCGTACACGCGGCGAACATGGCCTTCGGCCTTGCCCCCATGCTGACGCTCGGCGCCATCGAGGCGCTGCAGGCGCATGGCAGCCCTGAGCAACAGGCAGTGTATCTGCCGAAACTGGTCAGCGGCGAGTGGTCGGGGGCGATGAACCTGACCGAACCGCAGGCGGGCTCCGACGTGGGCGCGCTGACCGCGCGGGCCGAGCCGGCGGGCGATGGATCGTACCGGATCACCGGCCAGAAGATCTTCATCACCTGGGGCGATCACGACATGGCCGAGAACATCGTCCACCTCGTGCTCGCCCGACTGCCGGATGCGCCGGCGGGGTCGAAGGGCGTGTCGCTCTTTTTGTCGCCACGCACGTTGCCGGACGGCACGGCCAACGGCGTGCGCTGTCTCGGCGTCGAGCGGAAGATGGGCATCCACGCGTCGCCGACCTGCACGATGGGGTTCGAAAACGCCGTCGGCTGGCTGGTCGGCGCGGCCAACGAAGGCCTCGCGTGCATGTTCACGATGATGAACTCGGCGCGCCTGAACGTCGGGCTGCAAGGGGTGGCGGTCGCTGAAGCCGCGTACCAGAAGGCGGTGGACTATGCGCAGGAGCGGCGACAGGGTCGCGCGGAGGGCGCGCCGACAAAGGGGCCGTCGCCGATCATCGAACACGCCGACGTGCGGCGCATGCTGCTGACCATGCGTGCGAAGATTCAGGCCGGACGCGCGATCTGTTACGCCACGGCGGTCGCCGCCGATCTGGCGCTGCACGGCGCCGAGGACGATGCGCAACGCGCGGCCAAGGCGCGCGAGGATATCCTCACGCCGATCGCAAAGTCATGGTGCACGGATATGGGCGTCGAGGTCGCCAGCCTCGGCGTGCAGGTGCATGGCGGCATGGGGTTTGTCGAGGACGGCGGCGCCGCGCAGTTCTATCGCGATGCACGGATTGCGCCGATTTACGAGGGTACCAACGGAATCCAGGCGATCGACCTTATCGGGCGCAAGCTCAGCGGTGACCACGGCGCGGCGATGATGGCGCTGACGGCGGAAGCACAAGACACCGCGCGCGCTATGCGTGGATCAGGCGCCGCGACGCGCGTCCGGATCGGCGCGCGGCTCGCGGCGGCAGCGGATGCTCTTTCCGAAGCGACCACATATCTGCTTGCCAGCGCCCGACGCGACGCGCTTGCAGGCGCGAGCGCGTATCTCGCGCTCGCCGGCGATGTGACCGGCGCGATGCTCGTGGCCCAAGGCCTCATGCGCGCGCCGGAAACGGAGGCGGCGCGGCAAGCGCCAGCGGCGCTGTTTTTTGCGGAGACGGTGCTGGCGGGCGCCCGCGCCCGCGTGCCCGCCATCACGCTCGGCGGGGATGTCCTGTTTGACGAGGCGTTCGGCGCCTAGAAGATGCCGAGGAACTTCTTGCGTTTCGGCGGCGCCTGCACGAGCGCAATGAGCGCGTACATCAACGCGGGCACGGCCGCGACTTCGCGCAGCGCGCTCTTGTATGGGCGCAACGGCGGCGGCGCGTAGGGCTTCGGCATCCTGATTATGGTGCGCATCGCCACCGACGTATGCAGCGTCGCCTCGCACCCGGCCCGATCGATCGTGTCGCCCTGCGTGGTGATTGTCCGCCAGGGGCCCGTCCAGTTGATCGGGTTTAACCCGCCAATGAACGAGGGAACGGTGACGAGTTGGGCCGGGTCCATGCACTCGGGGCTCAGGGACTGACTGAGCGGGGAGTCCGGTGTCCGGTCGAACTCGAGGCCCGCCAGCTGGGCGCCTTCGACGATCCAGTCCAGCGAGAAGCTCGACAGCCGTGTCTGATTGCCGCCGCCGACATCACCGTGTCCGCCAGCGAACCAGCGCTGCTGGTACGGATCGGGTTTGCCCTGCGCGCGCGCGGGTTTGTTCAACTCTTCGAAGTTGGTCCACGGCGTCGGCGGGAAGGCGCGCCGGTGTTCGTCGATCGCCAGCGCATGCCGCGCTGACTTTACGTGAGCGCCAAGCGCCAGATCGTGGAACGCGTAGCGCTTGTTGCGCATGGCCGAGATCGGCCCGAACGTCGCGGGCAGGCCGCGCTGGCCGACCGTGTCGAAGACACCGAGATACGTGATGACCGGCCGGTGATCGGCGCTGCGACGCTCCGCGCCCGTGCCCTCCCGCTTGCCGTGCTCCAACCTGAACTTGATGGCGGTCTGGCTGGTGGGGGTGATGTCGGGATCGCGGTAAAGTTCGAACGCCTCGCCCGCGCAGGCCGAAGATCGTCGGCTCACGATGCCGCACTTGCCGATCAGCGCGGCGAGGCTGCGCGCGGAGAACGCGCCCCGGCTGAACCCGAAAATATAGATCTCGTCACCGGCCTCGTAGTTGAAGGCGAGGTGAAGGTAGGCATCCAGAATGGCGTCCTCGAGGCCCTCGCCGAAGATGCCGCCGATCATCGATGTGATCGTCTTGTTGAACGCCGCGAGCCCGGACTGCTTGTCCTTCAGGGCGTCGAGGCTGGAGCCGACGCCGGGCTGGTAGATGACGATCTGGTTGGTCCCGTCGCGGCTCGTGTGGGCGACGCTGCGGGCGATAAGGCTGATGTTGGTTGGCCGCTGCTGGCTGATGGTCTGCCAGGTGCCGTCCATACAGATGATGATGCGCTTCATGCGCTACGTTCCCCTGACCGAGCCGACCCAAGACTTCCCCGTGGGCTTCTTAGCCCGAAACCCGGCAGGCTGCGAAGCTCACTTTGACCGATCGGCCAGCGCGCGCCATCGTAGGCCCCGGACAGGAGACTTTTATGACGGCCATGGACGGCCTCGAAGACGCGGCCAGCGAGACGCTGGCGCGGCCGAAACTGACCTACCCCTGTGGAGAGCCGCCGGAGGCTGGTGGCGTGCGGGAAATCGCGCCCGGCGTTCACTGGGTGCGCATGCCGCTGCCATTCGCCCTCCAGTGGATCAACCTGTGGTTGATCGACGACGGGCCCGGATTCACGCTGATCGACACCGGGGTCGCTACCGAAACCTGCCGGGAGCACTGGCGCGGGGTGTTCGACAGGATGTTGCAGGGGCGTCCGATCACGCGGGTCATCTGCACCCACATGCACCCCGACCACATCGGTCTCGCCGGCTGGATCACCCGCAAGTTCGACTGCCGGCTGTGGATAAGTCGGCTGGAGTACGTGTCCTGCCGCATGCTGCTGGGCGATACTGGCCGGGAAGCGCCGGAAGACGGTGTGAAGTTCTACCGCGCGGCGGGCTGGGACGAGGACGCCCTCGATTCCTACCGGGTGCGCTTCGGCGGGTTCGGCAAAGCGGTGTCGCGTCTGCCCGACGCCTACCGCCGCCTCGTCGATGGCGAGACGATCGAGATCGGCGGGCGGCCGTGGCGGATCGTCACCGGCAACGGTCACAGCCCCGAGCACGTCTGCCTCTGGCAGCCGGAACTGGCGCTGTTCATTTCCGGTGATCAGGTGCTGCCGCGCATTTCGTCGAACGTATCTGTCTTTCCGACCGAACCGGACGGTGATCCGTTGGATGATTGGCTGACGAGTTGCGCCAAGCTGCGTGACACCGTCACCGGCGACCCACTGGTGCTGCCCTCACACAACGAACCATTTCATGGCCTGCACGCGCGCCTGCAGCACCTGATCGACAGTCACGAACGCGCGTTGAGCCGCCTGGAGCGGCGGCTTGTGTCGGGAGACAAACGCGCGGTCGACTTCTTCGGCGCATTGTTCGCGCGCAGTATCGGGCCCGACATTCTCGGCATGGCGACGGGCGAAACCATCGCGCACCTGAATTGTCTGATCGGTCGCGGCAAGGCCGAGCGTGTGCTTGGCGCAGACGATGTCGCCCGCTATCGCGCGGCGACATAGCGAAGCCCGAGCGGCGCTGGCCACGTGAGCGCGCGCGCGGCGCCCATGGCAACAACTGCCGCCAGGCAGGTCTGTGGCGCCGGAAACAGCAGCAGCGGCAGCAGCACTGCGGCCTGCGCGCCGATGAAGCTGCGTGAGGTGTCGGGCGTCGGCGCGTCAAGGCGCCAGTCTGCGAGGCGGCGGATGATCCAGTCCGTCCACGCGACACCCGCGATGCAGAGTGCGGCTATGACCAGAATGGGGGGCGCATCGAACCTGTGCAGCAATGCCGCTGCGGGGGCCGCCCACAGGTGAACGCCGGCCGCGATTAGCGCCTCCTGTGTGGCGCCACGGCGCGCACGGAGTTCCACGCCGGTACGCCACACGAGCGCTGCGCAGATCGTTGCGTGTGGTCCGCCGATCATCGCTGCGCACGCTACAAGCCCCAGCGCCGCCAGCGGTGCGAGGTCGCTGCCGGTCACTGCCTCTGCGTTGGCGCGGAACAGTGCGGCCAGCACCGCAAGCAGCAGCACGGCCGCCGCCACGGGCGACGCATGCGTGAGCAGCCCGAACGCAAGCCCTGCGGCCAGCGTTTCCCAGCTGTCCAGTTTCTGTCCCCGCGTCATCCGCCATACCCTTGTTGACAGGCACACTCTCCCATCCGGCGTGAAGGCGGCGTAAACGCGCGATGGCGGCCCTTGCTTGTCCATCGCGGCGCCATCCGCTACGCGAGCCCAAGCAGCCACGGCGGATCACGATGAGCCTCGCTTTTGTATTTCCCGGTCAGGGCAGCCAGACCATCGGCATGGGCAAGGGTCTGGCCGATGCATTTGCTCCGGCGCGCCAGGCGTTCGAGGAAGTGGATGACGCGCTTGGCGAAAAACTGTCCCGGCTGATCTGGCACGGCGAGGAGGCCGACCTCACGCTCACCGCCAACGCGCAGCCGGCGCTGATGGCGGTCAGTCTCGCCGCGATGCGCGCGCTCGACGCGGAGTTCGGCGTGAAGATCACTGCCGCATCCTGCGCGGCAGGGCATTCGCTGGGCGAGTATTCGGCGCTTGCCGCTGCGGGCGCATTCTCGATCGCAGACGCGGCGCGCCTGCTGCGCAAGCGCGGCGCCGCGATGCAAGCGGCGGTCGGTGTCGGCGAAGGCGCGATGGCGTCGCTGATCGGCAAGGTCGATGTGGCGCTGGCGGAGGAGATCGCCGCAGAGGGCGCCAAGGCCGGCATGTGCGTGGTCGCCAACGACAACAACATCGGGAATGTCGTGATTTCAGGCTCGAAAGCAGGCGTGGATGCCGCGATCGCTGCGGCCAAGACAAGAGGCGCGCGCGCCATTCTGCTCAATGTTTCTGCGCCGTTCCATTCGCCGCTGATGCAGTCGGCGGCGGACGCGATGGCGGCGGCGCTGGCGGACGCGGCCATCGCGCCGCCGGCGGTGCCGATCTACGCCAACGTCACCACCGCGCCGACGAGCGTGCCTGCAGAAATTCGTCGCTTGTTGGTGGAGCAGGTGACGGGCCGCGTGCGTTGGCGCGAGAGCGTGACGGCAATGTTCGACGCAGGCGTCACGCGCTTCGTCGAAGTCGGCGCCGGCAAGGTGCTGACGGGCATGATCAAGCGCATAGCGCCCGACGCGGAAGCGCTTGCGCTCAACGAACCGGGCGACATCGAAGCATTCGCCAAGACAGTCTGAAGGAAACCGCGATGTTCGATCTCAGCGGCAAGACCGCCCTCGTCACCGGCGCCAGTGGCGGCATTGGCGGCGCCATCGCGCGCGCGCTGGCGGAACGCGGCGCGCGCGTCGGCCTCTCGGGGACGCGGGTGGACGCGCTTGAGGCCGTGCGCACGGAACTCGGCGGCGACCATGTGACGTTGCCCTGCGACCTGTCGGACGCCGCGGCCGTGGATGCACTGGCGGGTCAGGCCGAGGCGGCGCTGGGCGGGCTGGACATTCTTGTCTCCAACGCCGGTCTCACCCGTGACGGGCTGTTGTTGCGGATGAAGGATGACGACTGGTCTATCGTCCAAAAGGTGAATCTGGAGGCTTATTTTCGCCTCACGCGGGCGGCGCTGCGCGGCATGATGAAGCGCCGCTACGGCCGCATCATCGCGATCACGTCGGTGGTGGGCGTCACTGGAAACCCCGGACAGGCGAATTACGCAGCCTCCAAGGCCGGCATCATCGGCTTCACCAAGGCGCTCGCGCAGGAAGTCGCCAGCCGCAACATCACCGCCAACTGCATCGCGCCGGGCTTCATCGCCTCACCGATGACCGACGGACTTCCTGACGCGCAGAAAGAGGCGCTGCTGGCGCGCATTCCGCTGTCCAGGCTGGGAGAAGGCGCCGACATCGCCGCTGCCGCTGTCTATCTGGCTAGCGCCGAGGCCGGCTACGTGACCGGCCAGACCCTGCATGTGAACGGCGGCATGGCCATGCCGTAAGCTGGCTTCGGAGCTGCCGGAGCGGAACCGCGCCCCCGTAGCCAACCCCGGAGAGGTATGGTAGCGGAGCCACAGTCAGCTGTTCCGTGCCTTGATCCAGACGCCTGTTTCGGTGACAAGGCGGTCGAGTTGTTTGTGTTTTTCTTCGACATCGAGAGGCGTCCATGTCCGACGTTTTTGAGCGCGTAAAATCCATCGTCGTGAAGCATCTGGAGACGGCTCCGGACAAAGTGACCGACAAAGCAAGCTTCATCGACGATCTGGGCGCAGACTCGCTCGACAACGTCGAACTGGTGATGGCCTTCGAGGAAGAGTTCGGGGTCGAGATACCGGATGACGCCGCCGAGCACATCCAGACCGTGGGTGACGCCGTAAAGTTCATCGAGAGTAAACTCGGCTGACAGTGGGCAGCACTTGGTGCGTCGGGTCGTTATCACTGGAATAGGTCTCGTCACGCCGGTGGGCGTCGGGCGAGAACTTGTGTGGCGCAAGATCGTCGAGGGCCAGTCCGGCCTAAAGCGCATCGAGCACATGAAGGTCGATGACCTGCCATGCCGTGTCGCCGGCGTCGTCCCTCGCGTTGACGGGCGCGGCGGTGGCGGCCCCGATGTCGAAGGCGCGTTCAATCCTGATGCGGCGATGTCTCCGAAGGAGCAGCGCCGCGTCGATGATTTCATTCTCTATGCTGTTGCAGCCGCTGACGAAGCGGTCGCGGATTCCGGCTGGGCGCCACAGGACGACGCAGCGCGCAATCGCACCGGCGTGCTGATCGGCTCCGGCATCGGCGGCTTGTCGTCCATTGCAGACACCGCGCTTCAGCTGGAGCGGGACGGGCCGCGCAAGATCAGCCCGTTTTTCATCCCCGGCGCATTGATCAACCTCGCCTCCGGGCAGGTGTCGATCAAGCACGGCTTCCGGGGCCCCAACCATGCCGTCGTGACCGCCTGCGCCACGGGCGCACACGCGATCGGTGACGCCGCGCGGCTGATCAAGAACGGCGATGCCGATGTGATGGTCGCGGGCGGCACCGAAGCTGCCGTGTGCCGGATCGGCTTTGCCGGTTTTTGCGCGCTGCGCGCCATGTCCACCGGCTTCAACGAAACTCCGGAGAAGGCATCGCGGCCTTATGACAAGGGGCGTGATGGCTTCGTCATGGGCGAGGGCGCGGGCGTTGTGGTGCTGGAAGAGTACGAGCACGCCAAGGCGCGGGGCGCCACGATCTACGCCGAAGTGAAGGGCTATGCGCTGTCGGGCGACGCCTACCACATCACCTCGCCCTCGGAAGATGGCGACGGCGGCTTCCGCGCCATGCAGGGGGCGCTCAAGGACGCGTCGATGACGCCAGCGGATATCGACTACCTCAACGCGCACGGCACTTCGACGCCCGTGGGCGACGAGATCGAGCTGCGGGCCATCGAGCGTGTGTTCGGCAATGCGGCCGCGAGCCTGTCCATGTCGTCCACCAAGTCTGCCATCGGGCACCTGCTCGGCGCTGCTGGCTCGGTGGAAGCCATCTTCTGCGCGCTCGCTATCCGTGACGGAGTGGCGCCACCGACGCTCAATCTGGATGATCCCTCGGTTGAAACAGCGATCGATCTGGTGCCGCACATCGCGCGCAAGCGCCCGATCCGCGCTGCGATGTCGAATTCGTTCGGCTTCGGTGGCACCAACGCAGCCCTGATCCTGACGGCGGTAGACTGATGGCGCGCGCCGCGCAGCGGAGCGATCCGCTGGGATTCCTGGCTTCCCTGGTATGGACGGCGGCATTGCTGGCGCTCGCGCTGGGCGTCTTTCTGATCTGGGACATTCACCGCCCCGGCCCGTCAACGCAGGCGACAGCGTTCAGCGTCGAACGCGGCGCCAGCGTGATGAGCATCGCGCGCGAACTCAAATCCCGCGGCGTGATCCGCGATGTCGTGGTCTTTCGCGTGGCGTCGGAAATGTACGCCCTGCGCGGGGCGCTGAAAGCGGGCGACTACGAGGCCGAGGCGGGAGAATCCCTGCGCAGCCTGCTTGAGAAGATCGAAGACGGGCGGATGAAGCTCACACCGATCACCGTCGCCGAAGGCCTCACCAGCGCGATGATCATCGACATCGTGAAGGGCGCCGAGGTGCTGACCGGCGATACCCCGCCAGTCCCCGCCGAAGGATCGCTGCTGCCGGAAACCTACATGGTGCTCCGCGGCTCCACCCGCGCCGAGGTTGTCGCGCGCATGCGGACAGATCAGCAGCGCCTACTCGACGAACTCTGGCCCAGCCGCGCCGCCAACCTGCCACTGAAGTCGCCGCAGGAGGCGCTGATCCTCGCGTCGATCGTGGAGAAGGAAACCGGCGTCGCATCGGAGCGGCCGCGCGTGGCGTCGGTGTTCATCAATCGCCTGCGCAAAGGCGTCCAGCTGCAGTCCGATCCCACCATCATCTACGGCATCACCAAAGGGCGCCCGCTGGGACGCGGCATTCGCAAGAGCGAGCTTGAGCGGCGCACGGCCTACAACACCTATTTCATTCCGGCGCTGCCGCCGACGCCGATCGCCAATCCGGGTCGCGATGCGATCGAGGCCGTTCTCAATCCGCCCGCGACCGACGATCTTTTCTTCGTCGCCGATGGGTCCGGTGGCCACGCCTTCGCGGCCACGGTGGAAGAGCACAATCGCAACGTCGCGCGCTGGCGCGAAGTGGAGCGCGTGCGCGCAAGTCAGCTGGCTGCGCCGAAGACGCCCTGAAGGACAAGCCATGGCCATATCAGGCATGACCGGGTTCGCGCGCGCCGAAGGCGCCGCGAGCGGACGGCGCTGGGTCTGGGAACTGCGCAGCGTCAACGGACGCGGGCTCGACGTGAAGACGCGCCTGCCGATGGGGTTTGAGGCGCTGGAGCCCGCCGTGCGCGAAGGCGCGGCCAAACGGTTTCGGCGCGGCTCGATCCAGGCGTCGCTGAACATGACGCGGGACGCCGATGCTGGCGGCGGCACACGCGTCGATGTGGCGTACGTGGATCGCCTGCTGGACGCGACGGCCGCCCACATGCGCGACGGGCGCATCGAACGCCCCCGTCTCGACGGGCTGTTGCAGGTGCGTGGCGTGCTGGTGTCGGAGGATGCGGTCGAAGAGGCTCCCGAAGAGCGCGCGGCGCTGGAAGCAAGCCTCGCCACCGGTCTTGCCGCAGCGCTCGACGGTCTGGTGGCCGCGCGAGATCAGGAAGGCCGCACGCTCGCTGGCGTTCTGGACGGCCTGATCGCCTCCATCGAAGCCGCAACGCTGAGCGCGCGTGCGACTGCGGCGACAGCGCCTGCGGCGCTGGCAGAGCGGCTGCAGGAGCGGCTTGCAGCGCTTGCGCCGGATGTGCGCCTCGACCCGGCGCGACTGGCGCAGGAAGCGGCGCTGCTGGCCGCGAAAGCCGATGTGCAGGAGGAGCTGGAGCGGCTCCACGCGCATGCCGCCGAAGCCCGCGCGCTGATCGGCGGACCGGATCCGGCCGGTCGACGGCTCGATTTTCTGGCGCAGGAACTCAACCGCGAGGCTAACACGCTCTGCTCCAAGTCCTCCGATCTCGCCTTGACGCGGATCGGACTGGACCTCAAGACGGCCATCGACCAGTTCCGGGAACAATGCGCCAATGCCGAATGAAATCGTGCGCCGTCGCCGTGGTCTGATGCTGGTGCTGTCGAGTCCCTCGGGCGCCGGCAAGACAACACTGACGCGCCTGATGACGCGCGATGATGGCCAGGTGGAGCTGTCGGTGTCGTGGACCACGCGCGAGCCCCGCCATGACGAGCTCGACGGCGTCCACTACGTCTTCGTCTCCAAGGAACAGTTTCGCGCCAAGCGTGCCGACGACGGATTTCTTGAATGGGCCGAGGTGCACGACAACCTGTATGGTTCGCCGCGCGAGCCCGTGCTCGTGGCGCTCGACAGCGGCCGCGACGTCATCTTCGACATTGACTGGCAGGGTGCCCAGCAGCTGACCAACAGCGCGCAGGCGGACGTCGTGAAGGTGTTCATTCTGCCGCCGTCGATGATCGAACTGCGCCGGCGCCTGGAAGCGCGCGCCAGTGACGATCACATCGTCATCAAGAAGCGGATGACCAACGCCTACAGCGAGATCAGCCGTTGGGACGGCTACGACTACGTGTTGCTCAACGAAGATCTGGATGACTGCTACCGGCAGCTGCAGTCGATCGTCGCGGCGGAGCGGTTGCGCCGCCAGCGCCAGCCGTGGCTACCGACCTACGTGTCGCGTCTGCTGCAGGAAGACACCTGAAACTCAGGCCTGCGCGGCGCGCCAGGCGCGCGCTAGCGTGCAGAAGTGCGCAACGGGAACCTGCTCTGCGCGGATCGTCGGATCGATGCCGGCGGCCTCCAGCAAGGCGATGGCGTTTGGTCCGGCGAGGGCGGCGAAGCTGGACCGCATCATCTTGCGTCGCTGGCCGAACGCAGCCGCAGTGACGCGCTCCAGCGCATCGAGATCGTCGAACTTGTCGCCCCGGTCGGTGAGATGGACCACGGCGGACGCTACTTTCGGCGGTGGCGTGAACGCGCGCGGCGGCACATTCACCACGATCCGCGCGTGCGCCACCGCCTGCGCCAGCACAGCGAGGCGCCCATAGGCCTCACCGCCGACGGGCGCGGCGATGCGCTCAGCCACTTCGCGCTGGAACATCAGCGTCATCGGGCCTCGCCACGGGCCTGCCTTCAACCACTTCACCAGCAGCGGTGTGCCGACGTTGTAAGGCAGGTTCGACACGATGGCGGCCGACGTGTCCGCGCCCAGCAGCGCCGCTTCATCGACATCGAGTGCATCCGCCTCGACGAGCCGCAGCCGCCCGTTCGACCACGGGACAAGCTCTTCAAGGATCGCCAGAAAGCGTCGGTCCTTCTCCACGGCGATCAGCGGGTCGGCGCCGGCCTCCAGCAGCGCGCGCGTCAACCCGCCGGGCCCCGGGCCGACTTCGATGACGGCGCGGCCGGCTACATCGCCGGCCTGCCGTGCGATGCGGCGCGTCAGCTCCATGTCGAGCAGGAAGTGCTGGCCAAGGCTCTTCCGCGCCCACAGGTTTTCGCGCTCGAGCATCTCGCGCAGCGAAGGAAGTGTCTCGCTCAAGCCGCGCGCCGCTGCGCTATGTCGGCGGCCATCTGTAGCGCCGCCACGAAGCTGCCGATGTGCGCGATGCCTTTGCCCGCGATGTCGAAGCCGGTGCCGTGGTCGGGTGAGGTGCGCACGATCGGCAAGCCGAGTGTCAGGTTCGTCGCACCCCAGAAATCCAGCGCCTTGATCGGGATCAGACCCTGGTCGTGGTACATCGCCAGGACCGCATCGTAGCTGGCGCGCGCATCAGCATGAAAGAGCGTATCGGCGGGGCGCGCGTCAGTGATGGAGAAACCCTCGGCGCGCAACAGCGCAGCGACAGGATTGATGATCTCGATCTCTTCGCGGCCCAGCGCACCTCCTTCGCCGGCATGCGGGTTGAGCGCGGCAAGGACGAGGCGTGGCGTCGCGAGACCGAAATCCGCGCGCAGCGCATGCAGCACGACGCGTGCGGTTTGCTCCACGCGCGCGCGCGTCAGCAAAGCCGAGACCTCCGCAAGTGGCGCGTGAATCGTTGCGAGCGCCACGCGCAGGCCCGATGTCGCCAGCATCATCACGGGGCCGCGTGGTCCAGCGTCTGGCATGTCGGCGCAGAGTTCGGCAACAAACTCGGTGTGTCCGGGATGACGAAACCCCGCTGCGTAGAGCGTCGCCTTGGCGATGGGAAGCGTCACGAGCGCGGCGGCTTCACCGGCCCGAATGGTCGCGACGCCGCGTTCGATGGCGCCGATGATCGCGGCGGCGTTGGCCGGCGTCGGCGCGCCGGGGATCTCTTGCTGCGCCAGTGGGGTGTGCAGAACAGGGAGGGCGGTGGCGAACACTGCCGTCGCCCGCTGTGGCGCGTCGATGGCGTGTACACCAAGCGCAAGTCCTGCGCACGCGCCAGCGCGCTGAACGGCGGCGGCGTCGGCAATCAGAAAGAACGGCGCCGTTGCCGCGGTGCGTTGTGTCCAGGCGCGCACGGCGATCTCTAGGCCGACCCCAGCGGGATCGCCCATCGAGACCGCCAGCGGCCGCATGGTCACCGGGTGATGATGGTGGAGTCGCGGCGCAGGTTACGCAGGTAGCGCTGCGACAGCATCGCCAGCTCCTGTTCGTACAAACGGTTCTCCACTTCCTGCCGGGTCGGCACACCACCGCCCACGGACTGGCGCGCGCACACCACGAGGGCTGCGAGGCCTTCTCCGGATTCGTAGATCGCAGAGGCTGTGCCATCTTCCACGTTGGCGATGCGATCGCGCACTTCCTGAGACAGATCGACCTCCGTCGCTTCGCCGAGATCGACCACCGCCGCGCCTGTGACCGACGCCATCGCCGGCTCCAGCCCGTCGCAGCTTTCGATCCGGCGCAGGTTGCGCTGAAGCGCCGCGCGGGCGTCCTTGGGCGCTGTGACCTGGCGCAACGCAATCCGCGTCACCGCTGCGCGATCGACGCCGGCGCGCTTGTCGCGAACGGCGAGGATATAGACCCCGCCGGGTGCATGTACCGGCCGTGAGACCTGACCTGGTTCAAGCTGGTCCACGATCGCCTGCAGTTCCGGGCGCAGTTCGCCTTGCGCGAGCCAGCCCATGTCGCCGCCCGCTGCCGACGACGACGCCGACGAAAACTGTCGCGCCACGTTCTGGAACGGCGCGCCGTTGCGGATTTCCTGAAGTAGCCGCGTGCCTATGGCGTCAGCCTGCTCGAGATCGGCGTCGGTTTCGGCGGCGATGAGAATCTCCGACACAAGCACCTGCGGCTTGGCGGCGTTGGCGGTGATCCGCAACAGCGCGTCGTTCACCTGTACCTTCGAGATGCGGATGCGCGAGCCGAAGCGGCTGCCGACCAGACGGCGCCAGGCGATATCGGAGTGAATCTGCGCGCGCAGGGACTGCACGCTGATGCCGCCCGCGCCAAGTTGGCGGCGCAGCTCATCGGGCGTAGTGCCGTTCTGGCGCGCGATGTCGGCGAGCGCGCGATCAATCTCGGGCTCCTCGACCTTGATCTTCTTTTCGCCCGCTTCCTGCATCTGCAGGCGCTCGTCGACCAGATCGCGGATCGCTTGCGCGCGCGCGCGATCGAGCGTCTCCCGGGACGGCTCGATACCCGAGCCGGCCAGCAACAACTGGGCGCGCTGGTTGACGTCGTATGTGGAGATCACTTCGTCGTTGACGATGGCGGCCACGCCGGCGCCGTTCAGCGCCGCCCGAGGCGCAGGTGCAGCTGCAGGCGTCGCGCGAGCCGGCGCGGCGGGCGCAGCACTGAGCCCCGGGGTTTGCGCGAGCGCGGCGCCGGCCAAACCGGTAAGGAGCGCCACCGACGCACAGGCAAGTTTGAAAGTCATTCACAGGGCTCCGTGCGCTGGGCGTCCGTCCGGACAGCGCGGTTTCGGGCGTCAGTCGCCGCCGCCGAAAACGCCGAGCGAGTTCAATCCGATACGTATCTGGAAGCCCTCATTGGGCCCCAGCACGCGATCGAACGTCTCGGACCGGACGTACGCCAAATCAATGAACGTGCAGTCGTCGCGATACACCAGGTGCATGTTCTGAGACAGGGTTATGTCAGAATCTAGGTCACGCTGCAGGCTGTAGGACACACTCCACCGGTCGGTGAGCCGCACGCCCACGCCCCCGCGGATTTCCCGGCTCGGATCGTTGGGCCGCAACGACTTATCCACCTCGAAGTAGCGAGCGTCCGTGGATATCCGCCAGACCGAGGCGCGCACCGCCGCGTCGAGACGGATCAGGGAAAGGTCCTTGTCGGCGATCCTGGCGCGCACGGAGCCGGCGAGGTGCTGGCCGAGATCGACGCTGGCCGACGTCACCCAGTCGGAGGTTTCGTCGTTGAGGTTGGTCAGCCGGTTGAACAGCGGTTCGGCGTCCTGGCGCCAGCGGCGGCCGACGAACACGCTGGCGGAGCGGTCGTCATGCGAGCGGGCGGTGGCCTGCACGCCGTAGCTTGCGCGCGGACCGGGCTCCCAGAGGTCGAAATTGGGAGCGGCGTTGGCGCGGAAGAGATTGGAGTCGTCCAGCTCGAAAGCGATGCTGTCTTCGTTGACGATGCGGGGGTCGTTGCCGCCGCTGGAGCCGATTGCGACCATGGCGATCGGCTCGAGCACCAGATCGATATTCTCGCCGGTGCGCAGGAACGGCATGCGGACTTCAACGCCAGCCAGACCCACGCCACGTCCGAACGAGTCGTTCTGGGCGTTGGGCGCGTTGCCGATACGGTAGAAGTCACCGCGCGCCATGGCGAACGGCGACACCACGACACCGGGCCCGACGATCTGGTCACGTCGCCATTCGGCGCCGCCGGAAATCCGGCTGCTATCGATGCCCGCGTCGGGGCGATAGAGCGAGGCGGTGGAGGCCTGCAAGCGCAGCTGTCCGTCCAGGAAGGGGTCGTGCAGAACGTGCTCGAACTCGCCCACCGGCAGAATCAGTGGCACCGATGTTTCGTCGATCGCGCGTAGACCTTGGAAGGAGACGAGCGACAGCGCGCCGTAGGTGTTCGCGTTCTGCCCGACGGTGTAGAGTTGCGTGATAAGGCGCGTGTTGTCGCCGATGTAGGGGCCCCGCGCGCGCTGGTCCTGGCTGATGTCGTAGCGGCGCAGGTAGAGATCGTCGGCCGCGCGCTCGATCCCGAAACCCCACGACCAGAAGTCGTTGATCTGGAACAGGCCGTTGCCGAAGAGGTGGCCGCGCAACTCTTCGTTGCCGAACTTCTCGCCGTTGCCGTCGAAATCCTGATCGTAGGCGAAGCTGCCGTTGAACCGCATGTCACCGGAATAGAATCTCTTCCGGTACTCCAGACCCACGAGCGGGTTCACCTTGCTATTCAGCTGCGGCGAAACCGTCAGGTCCTGGAACGGTGAAATCTGCCAGTGATACGGCTGCTCATAGAAGCCGCCGAGCCGCCGACTGGAGCCGATGTCCGGCGGCAGCAGGCCCGAGCGCGGGCCGCTCGAAGGGTCGGGGTGCGCGAAGTAGGGCAGGTAGATGACCGGCACGGGTCCGAACTGGAACACGACGTCCCGGTACGAGATCATCTTGCTGTTCTGGTTCTGCACCGCGCTGCGCGCGCGCAGCGTCCACGTCGGGCCCTTGGTCTTGTTGGAGCCTTCGATCTTGCAGATCGGGCAGGAGGTATAGATGAACCGCCGCAGCTCGTTGCGGCCTTCGGAGGGCCGTACTGCGGCGGCCGCCGCAGTCGTGCCGCCGCCGGCGATGCGCGCGGCAAACCCCGTGGAGAACCCGGTGTTCAGCTGTTCGTCGACTTCCAGTTCGTCTGCATAGCGGATGGTGCCATCGGGATCGACGATCTCGACCCCGCCCTGGGCGCGGATGGTGTGGTCGCGCAGGTTGTAGATGAGCCGCTTGGTGCGCAGCGTGCGGCCTTCGTAGCGGGCCTCCACGTTGCCTTCGGCGATGATGGTGTCGGCGGCTTCGTCGCGAACCAGGGAATCCGCTTCAAGGACGACGTTGGCGCCCGTGGCGGCGGGGACGGCAGGCGCCTCCTGCGCCGCAGCGGTCGCGCCCGCGCCGGCCGATACCATGAGCAACGCCGCTAGCGTCGCGGCCCAAGGGCCCGGCGCGCGGTCGTTCCACCGATCGGCAATCCCATCCGAGCGGAACATGGGCCCTCTATTTACGATTCCCCGAAGGCATACCTAGCCCTCTGCGCATCAGAAGGTAAAGGACGCAGGCCGGATTTCCTCAGCCGTCTTCTGTGAAGCTCAGGATAGCCAGGGCCGCGAAAAATCCCGTGAGGGGAGGGCTCCAGGCCGCCACAACCGCCGGAACGACCTCGGTGATCGCGAAGGCCGCCGCCAGCTGGCCGGAAAAGAACAGCAGGAAACCCGCCCCGATCCCCACGGCTACATAGCCCGCGACCCCGCCCAGCCGCTGCAGGCGGAGAGAAAAGACCGCGCCAAGGCTGGCCATCGCCGCCAGCAGCGCGGGCAGGGCGAGCAGGCTCTGGTGCTTCAGCTCGTAGCGAACCGGGGCCAGACCAGCAGCCCGCGCCGCCGAAATGAACCCGGGAAGCCGCCAGAAGGAGAGGGCGCCCGGGGTCACGAAGGTGTCGAACAACGCGTTGGCCTCCAGCGTGGTCGGGATCGATACCACCGCCTCGCTCTTGGCCGGGGCGCCGGGACGGGACTCCACCATGTCGCGCAGCTCCCACATGCTGCTCGGGCGCAGCACCGCCTCGGCCGCGTTGATACGGTTCACGAACCGGAGCGCGCCATCCTTCGGATCGATCTCGAAAAAGAAGAACGTCGCCCGCTTGAGGGTCGTGCTGTTGGCGGCGATCGAGTCGGCGTGGATGACGGTCTGCCCCACGGCGTCGCCCTGGCGGAGCCAGACGCCATTGCGCGTGACCGCGTTCGGCCCGTCGGCCTGCCCCTCCATGGTCGCCTTGATGGCTTCGTAGCGCTCGTAAAGCCGTGCGCCGATCGGGTTGAGCAGCGTGGTGGCAAGGACGCCGGTGAGCGCGGCGGCGGCTGCGGTTGGCGCGAGGAAACGCCATGCCGACACACCCGACGCGCGCAGCGCGATGAGTTCGCTGCGCCGGTTGAGCTGGATCATCCCGATCATCGTGCCGGCGAGCACCACGAACGGCAGCGTCTGCTCGATCAGCATTGGCGTCTTGAGCGCGGTGAGGCCGAGCGCCTGCCAGAGCGAGAGGTCCGTGCGTGCGCCGATGGTGCGCAATTGCTCCACCACATCGACGAGCAGGATCGACGCCGCCACCGCCGCCATCGCAATGCCGAACCCAATCAGCGCGCGCATGAACAGGTATTTGCCGATGCCGGAGAACAGGAAGTTCATGGTGTCGCCCCCGCCATCGTCTGTTTCAGTCGTGGCGATCGGCGCCGGGGCGCGCGCTGCGGCGCATTCAGCATCCACAACGCAAGTACTGATACACCGAGCGGGAAGGCGTACTGTAGCGCGTTGAGTGAAGGCTCGTCCACGCACGCCGCCTGGATGCCCAGCGCGAAGATGCGCACCAGCAACGCGGCGCCTGCGGCGATCGCGATCCGCGCGCCGTAGCCGCGACGGCTGAAATCGCCGGTGATCAGGCCGACCAGCGCGATCAGCGCCAGCGTGAAATCGAGCAGCGGACTCGACAGGCGGTGATGTCCTTCGGCGAGGAAGCGGTTCACGTTAGCCTGATCGTAGTGGTGCGTCTGGTCGGGAAAAAAGAGTTCCGCGAGAAACCGGTCAGACGGCTTCAGCACGTAGTCTTCGTCGGCGTTGATAAAGCCGCCCAGCTCCAGCGTATACTGATCGAAGTCGAGCAGATCGACCGAGTTGTCGGCCTTGGGCTGCTGGATCTGACCCTGCCGCATGACGACTGCGGGCTTGCCGGCGGCGGTGACAATGAGGCCGGTGCGCGCCGTATACGTGGTCGGGCGGTCCGCGTTGCGACGATCATCGATGAAGAGATCACGCAACACGCCGCCGGCGTTCACTTCGCGCGCATAGAACGTAAGCCCGTTGGCCGGCGTCGTGAATTCCCCCTCGCGCACCAGTGACGCCGCGAAGTCGGTGCGCATCTGGTGCACGGTCTCGCGCATCTCGCGATAACTTGCGGGCTGGATAAGGACGTTGACCGCGAGGTGCGCCAGCGCCGCCACCGCCGCGAGCTTCAGCACCGGTGACACGATCTGCCACGGCGAAACGCCGGCCGCGAACGCCACAGCGATCTCGCTTTCAGTGTGCATCCTGTTCACGGCGTAGGTGACCGCGAAGAACACCGCGAGCGGCATGATTAGGGAGATGAGCTGCGGCAGCGACAAGATCGTCACCCAGGCGAACGCCAGCGTCGACTGGCGCTGGTCGACGATGATGTCGAGCTGGTTGAGGCCCTGGGTGAGAATGGCCACCCCGGCCAGGCCGGCGAGAATCGCCAGCAGCGGAATCATCACCTGCCGGAAAACGTACGCCTGGAGCGACTTCATCGTGTCCCTGTTTCCCGGCGGGCCCATGCCCCCCATGTGCCCGAAGGGGTCATGGCCCATCTGTGTCCGTGAACGGACGCAATCTTTCCAACCCGGCGGCGCACAGCTACCACTGACGGCAACAAGGTTGAAGCGGCGCGGCGCGGGTTGGTCCCGGTGCGGCGCAATCGAGAGGCTCCATGGACATTTTCTTCAAAAACGAAGCGCGCGGCGAGGCCGTGGCGGTGATGGCGACGGACGGCGCGGCGCTGATGTCGACCGGTCAGGCGCTGGACGCCAAGGCGGGTGGCGCCATCGCCCGCGCGCTGCAGGCCACCCGTTTCACCGGCGGCGCGGGTCAGATGGTGGAGATCATGGCGCCGGCCAACCTCGACTTCGGGCGCGTGCTGGTGATCGGCGTGGGCGCGCAGGACAAGGCGGATGCGCTGACGGTCGAGCGCTGGGCGGGCCACGCGGTCAAGCGCGTGCTGGCTTCGGGTGTGGAGACGTTGTCGCTTTACGCAGAGGGCCTCGGCGGCGTGGCTGCGGCGGAGGCATCCGCGCGCGCGGCGGTGGGCGCAGGGCTGGCGAGCTACCGGTTCGACACCTATCGCACGAAGCTGAAGGCGGAGCAGAAGCCGTCGCTGAAGGAAGTGATCATCGTCACCGATGGCGCCGCCGCCGCGACCAAGCGGTATGAAAGTCTCGGCGCGGTCGTTGAAGGCGTGAAGTTCGCGCGCGATCTGGTGTCCGAACCGCCGAACGTGCTGCATCCGCCGGAGTTCGCCGATCGGCACAAGGCGCAGGAATCCATTGGCCTCGACGTCCAGGTGCTGGATGTCGCGGCGATGACCAAGCTGGGCATGGGCGCTTTGTTGGGCGTGGGTCAAGGCAGCATCCGCGAATCCCGACTGGTGGTGATGAGTTGGAAGGGCGCCAAGAACAAGGCGGCCCAGCCGCTCGCCATCGTCGGCAAAGGCGTCACGTTCGACACCGGCGGCATCTCGCTCAAGCCGGCCGCCGGCATGGGTGAGATGAAGGGCGACATGGGCGGTGCGGCGGCTGTCTGCGGCGCGATGGTGGCGCTGGCCAAACGCAAGGCCAAGGCGAACGTGATCGGCGTTGTCGGGTTGGTGGAAAACATGCCGGACGGCAACGCGCAGCGTCCGGGAGACATCGTCACATCGATGTCGGGGCAGACGATCGAGGTGCTCAACACCGACGCGGAAGGCCGTCT
>JANNVF010000072.1:0-2419 GCA_031414315.1 Hyphomonadaceae bacterium
GTCGCCAGCGCCACCGCGTGCGCGACGACGCCGATCAGGGCGAGCTTGCAGACGGCAATCAACGCCTCGCCTGGGCCATAGGTCAACGCATAGCCATAGCCGACGGCGGCGAGCGTGATGGCGGCGCCGAACCAAACGTAGGATGTGGCGCCAAACAATTTGCCGAGCATCATCGACGCCGGCGACAACGCCGACAGACGCTGGAAATCCCAGGTCTTCTCGCGGATTTCGTCGGAGACAGACCGCCCCGCCTTGAACGAGCCCCACAGGCCAACGATCAGGCCGAACAGCGTTTCGCCGGCGGCAGCGAGCGCCAGCGGCCGCCGCGCTTCGTCCGGCGACGCCAGCCACGCGATGCCGAGAATAAGCGCGAGCACACCCGCCATCAGCGCCAGGCGCGACGGCGACAGTTCGAGCCAGAGGTTGCGGCGCAGTTCGGGGTTCATGCGCGCGCCTCCGCCTGCACAGCCATGTAGGCGGCCTCCAGCGACAGCCGTTCCGGTGCGAACGACGCGACGGACAGTCCCTCGGTGACAAGCGCGCGGAGGACGGTGGCCTGCGCGCCGGCGTCGCCAGCGATGGCGATCAGCGCTTCACTATCGGTGGCGCTCTCCACAGTGACGCTCGCGTGCGCCGCGATGCTGGCCCGCAGACGCGCATCCGGTTGGGCGAGCACGACGCGCACCCGCGCGGCGCCGCTGGCGCCGCCGGCGGAAATCGGGCCGCCGCCGGCGAGCGCGCCGTCGTTCATCACCAGCATGGCGGTGGAGTAGTCCTCCAGCTCCGCCAGGATGTGCGACGACACGATGATCGCGAGCCCCTCGCCCGCCAGCGATGTGATGAGGCGCGACAGCGAGCGGCGCGCTTCGGGGTCGAGCCCCGCAGCGGGTTCGTCCAGCAGCAGCGCCGCCGGCGCGTGCACGATGGCCTGGCCGATGGCGAGACGCTGGCGTAAGCCGCGCGACAGCTCCTGCGCGCGGGAGTTCAGCCGGTCAGTCAGGTCCACCCGCTGTGCGGCGAGCGCTGCGGCGTCGCGCGCCTTGCCGGCCGCCACACCCCGCGCGCGGGCCGCGTAGAGCAGGTTCTGCTGCACGGTGAGTTCGTCGTAGAGGCCGTAGAAATCCGGCAGGTAGCCCACCCGTGCGTGCACCCGGCGCGGATCGTCCTGGGTATCGATGCCGTCGATCCGCAACGTGCCGGAGAACGGCCGATCTAGCGCAGCGAGGCAGCGCAGCAACGTGGACTTGCCCGCGCCGTTCGGCCCCACCAGCGCCAGCACCTGACCCCGCTCGGCGCGAAAACTCACGTCTCGCAGCGCCCGTTTGGTGGGGTAGTCGTAGACGACGTGCTCTACCTCGATCATGGCGCAACGGTAAGGGAGCGCAGGCCGCCGCGCCAGAGTCGCGGAACGTCGCAGGACAGTCGGTTCAATTCCGGTCTAGAGGCTGGCGCACCAAGAGGTTCCCATGATTGCCGCCGCCGCCCTCACCCAGTTCACCCCCGACGCCATCTGGCTGCGCTACGGCGACGCCTTCATCGATAGCGCCTTCAACGTCCTTGCCGCGATCGCCATCCTGATCGCGGGCCTGTGGATCACCGGCTGGATGGCCGAGGCGGTGCGGCGACTGTCGCGGCGCAGCGCACGCATCGACAACACGTTGGCGGCGTTCTTCGCGTCGATCGTGCGCTACACGCTGATGGCGTTCGTGGTGGTCGCGGTGCTCGATCGCTTCGGCGTGCAGACCACGCAGATCATCGCGGTGCTGGGCGCGGCGGCGCTGGCCATCGGGCTTTCGCTGCAGGGCGCTCTGTCGAACGTGGCAGCGGGCGTGATGCTGATCCTGTTTCGGCCCTACCGGCTCGGCGATTTCGTCGAGCTGGCCGGCAAGCGCGGGGTTGTCAGCGATGTGAACATCTTCGTCACCGAGATGTCGACGCCCGACAACGTCAAGGTCGTGCTGCCCAACGGCCAGTGCTGGGGGGCGCCCATCCTCAACTTCACCGCCAACGGCACGCGCATGCTGGAGATGACGTTCAATGTCGCGTACGACGCTGATCTCGATACGGCGCTCGCGTTGCTGCTGAAGACCGCGCGCGCGGATGCGCGGGTGATGGCGGAGCCGGCGGCGAACGTGCACGTCAACGCGCTGGGTGATTATTCGGTGGCGCTTCTGCTGCGTGCTTGGTGCCAGGCGAGTGACTACCTGCCGCTTCGCCTCGATACGACGAAGGCCGTGAAGGAGGCGTTCGACCGGGCCGACATCGCGTTTCCGCTGCCCACCACCGTCACCTACCAGCACGACGCGCGGGCTACGTGACCACTATTGCAGGACGTGCGACGCCTGCTCAATGACACGCGCGATCAGCGGCCAGCTTAGCGCCACGGTGGCGCCGATCCCGAGCGCGCCGAGCAGCAGCA
>JANNVF010000073.1:0-8768 GCA_031414315.1 Hyphomonadaceae bacterium
AAGAGCGGCGCCGCCACGGCCATCACGACCAGCGCAACGATCCCCTGGCCAAGACCTACAGCGAACGCTGTACTCTCCCACATCGCCATCGTGCGCGAGCGCTGCTGCAGCACGCTGTCGGCGCCGAAGCCAATCAGGGTCCAGGCAAGCTGGGTCACAATCGACGCCAGTGCGATCAGACCGAAATCGTCAGGCGAAAGCAGCCAACCCAGCGCGATCTGGCTGAAAAACAAAATTGCGCGCGACGCCAGCCCCTGCCCGGCCAGAAACACAACTCCATTTGCGGCTGCTCGCAGCGAGGGACGCGGCGGCACGAAGGTCTCCGCGCTCATGAGCGTACCGGCGCATGCGCCGGATCACAAAGGCACTTCTCGGACGCGAGAACCGTGGTGCGCAGGATGCGGATGTAGGCCTCGCCGGCCGCCCCCCACGTATAGCGGGCCGCGCGCGCGCGGCCCGCATGCCCAAGACTCGCCCGAAGCGGCGCGTCGCTGATGACGCGCTCGATCGCGTCAATCCATTCCTGGAGCACAAGCGGATCAGCATAGAGCGCCGCGTCGCCCAGAACATCGGGCATTGCCGCGCACGGCGCACTGATCACCGGACAGCCGAGACTCATGGCCTCCAACGGGGGAAGACCGAACCCCTCCGCACGGCTCGGAAACGCAAGGCAAATCGCCCTTTGATAGAGCGTCTTCAATTGCGCATCGCAGACCCGGCCGAGCATGTAGAGATTGTTCGGCGTAGGCTCGGCGCGCGCGGGCTCATAAACGGCGGAGTCGACTGCGCCAACGACGACAAACGCGAGGCGTCCGGAAAATGCCTCGGCCATCGCGCAAAACAGGCCCAGGTTCTTATGTGCGACAGGCGACCCAACGAACAAGACGAAACGACCGAAGGCGGGCGCTTCCGCCACGCTCACATCAAGAAGGTGATCGCTGCCATTCGCGATCACGTTGACGTCACGGTCGGCTACGACGCCGTGCTGCCGCAGGCGTTGCGCCGAATAGCGGGAGACCGTGACGACCTGCAGGGCGCGCCGCGCGATCAACGGCAAAAGCGCCTTGTACCAGAGGCGAAAGCTGCGGCCATACGAGCCGGGCTCGTCATACACCAGCGCATCGTGCATCAAGACGACATTGCGCGCATGCACGGCTGGCGCGGTGTTGCACAGGTTGAGAATGACATCCCGTTTGAAGGCAGCCGGTAAGTCAATCTGCTCCCACAGCACGCCGTGGCGCCGGCCCACGCGGATAAGCGCGATGTTCACCAGGTCCAATTGTGCTAGAGGCCCGTCCCGGGGCGCGGCGACGATCACCTCGGCGAACGGGTCAGCGGCAAGCCCCCGGTCCAGCTCGTGCAGGATACGCCGAGCAACGCGATCGACACCTGTCGGCGCCCGGGTGAGAAACCGGCCATTCACGACGACGCGCGTCCTGCGAGCGGCGCCGACCTGATTCACGCGCGCTCCGTCGAGAAATAACGTCCCTGCGCGTCAGTATAGTAGATAGCGTCGCCGTAAGAGCGCCGCCCTGGCGCCTTGATATCCACCATGTTCAGCACGGTGCCGAACACGGTTGTGCCGGCGAGTTCGAGGTGGCGGATCGCATTGCGCAGCACGCGCGTTGACGTGCGCTTGGCGCCGACAACGACAATCGTTGCGTCAGCGCGGCGCGCGATCTGGCTGGCGTCCGCTAGCGCCAGCACTGGTGGGCAATCCAAAAGTACCAGGTCGTACTCTGCGCGCGCTTCGGCCAAAAACGCGTCCATTGTGTCGCTGTCGAACAGATCGCGGAGGATCGACCGTGCAGACGCCGGTACGAGGTCGACCGTCGATCCCCCGTCCTTGCGCAGTACGTCCCGCCAATGCGCCTGCCCACTCAGCACCTCGCCAACGCCAGCGTCGGCGTCCGGCGCAATTGCTTCCGACAAGCCACGCAAGCACATGTCGCAATCGACTAACAATACCTGCTGGCCAGTCATCGCTGAGATGCGCGCCAGGCAAAGCGCGGTCATCGTCTTGCCTTCGCCGGGCAGCGCAGACGTGATGGCGACAACCTTGATGTCGCGGACGCTTGAACGAATAATCGTCCGCAGAACACGGTATCCTTCCGCGAACGCCGACATTGGATTGCGCAGAACATAGCCGGCCGGATGCCGCTCAGCGGGTCCAAGCGACTTCATCGCGCCCCGGGTCAGCAAGGGGACAGACGAAACTGTCGATATCCCTGCTGAACGTTCGACGGCGTCCACCGTATCAAGGCGATCATCGATCAACTCCGCGGCGAACGCCAAGGCCAGACCCGCAAGCAGGCCGATCGTCAGCCACAGACCAAAAATCCACGCTGCGCTGCGCCCGGAGGCGCCACGCGGCTCGACCGCGCGGGCTACAATCTGCGCGCTCAGGCCCGAGAGCGAGGCCTGATCACCCAGCTCCTGAAAACGTTTGAGATACCCTTCGTAGACCGAGCGTGTGAGGGCGGCGTCACGCTCCAGCTCGCGTTGACGAATCATAGAGGCGTTGTCGTTGATGGCTTGGCTGCGGATGCCGGCAAGCGCGCCTTGAAGGCTGCGAAGTCGCGCCTGCGCCACCGCCACCTCATTGCGGACGTTGGCTTCAATGCGCGCGACTTCAGCCTTGATCTGACCATCGATATTCGCGCGTTCGGCGCGGACCTTAATGATGTCCGGGTGCATGGGACCGTATCTAGTCGCCATCTCGCTTTCCCGACGTGCTGCGTCGGCTTGACGCGTGCGCAGTTCGGAGATCGTCGTCGAGCTGAGCACAGCTCCAATTGTCTCGACCGATCCTCCGGTCGCGACAAGCGATTCCACCTGGGCCTGGCGGGCCCTTTTTTCCATGAGATCGGCGCCGGCGGCGAGAACAGCGCCTTGAGTGTCGCGCATCTGTTGCTCGGTCAGTGTGCTGGCGCCGTCGGCGCTGAGCAGGCCTGTACTGGCGCGGAACGCATCGACCTTGCGTTCCTTCTGGTCGACCTCTTGCTGGAGCGTATTGAGCCGCTCGACTAGCCAAGCGTTCGTACGGGACGCGGCGTCGAACCGCATCTCCAGCTGCCAACGGAGATACAAATCGGCAAGCGTATTGGCGAACAAAGCCGCATCGGCCGGACTCCGCGCGGTGACCGTGACGTCTACCGCATACGTCGACGGTCGACGCTTTACGCTCGTGTTCGCCATGATCACGTCGATCATGCCTTCGCGACGGGCACTGCGGCTCGCGGGCGAACTCAACCCGCCGAGCACGTCCCGCACCCACCCCATCGTGCCGCTGATCGGGCTGGTTTGCATCAATGCCCGTCGGCGATCGACCAAGGCGAGCTTGTCGACAAGTCGCGCCGCCAGCGTGCGCGAGCGTAGGAATTCGACCTGGGATTCAACCGCCGCTAGATCCGGGGCGGCTTGGGACTCCGCACCGCCCTCCGTCAGTCTTTGCTGCTGCGGTTGCAACATGAGAAGCGCGCCGGACGAGTAGACCCGCGGCGTGAGCGCAATCATCAGCAAACCCAACCCAGCGGCGAGCGCCACTGCCCCTAGGATCAAACTCCTGCGCCGATAGAATGACGCCAGAATTTGACCCATATTGATCACGTCTGGGTCAGGGCTGACCTCCACAGGTGGAAGCTTGCTGGTGGGAAACGTAAGATAGTTCACTGGCCTAAGCCTCCTCTCGCAACCAGCGCATACTTGCGATTCACTGGATGGCCTGGAGCAAACTTCTCTGAACCGGCTCTTGGCGGAACGGCATTGTCAACGGAGACGATAGTTGGCGCGCCACGCTGGCGGCAAATTTTTCCTTAAACACGGCGCGACTGAACTTCGCGGCGTGATTGGCCATGAATTCAGAATCGAACACATGCTCGACGGCTTCAAAGCGGATCATCGCTTCGATCAACGAGGGCGGCGTCTGCTCGGCAAACAAGGCTCCGGTTCGCCCGTCGATCAACGTATCACGGACGCCGCCGCGCGCGAACGCGACCACCGGCCTGCCCGATGCCAACGCTTCCACGGGCGTTATCCCGAAATCTTCGTACGCCGGAAACAGCAATGCGCGGCAGCGGGAAAGATAGTCGCGCAGAACGGAATGGGGCACGTGACCGAGAAATTCAATCGTCGGCCCGGCCATCTTCTGCAGCGCTTTGGCCTCGGGCCCGTCGCCGATCACCACCAGCCGACGCTGTAGCGCGTTGCAGGCCGCAATCGCCAGATCGACGCGCTTGTAGCCGACCAGCTCATTGACGCAAAGATAGAAATCGTCGTGATCGGCGGAGACGTAAAATTTATCGATCGACACCGGGGGGGCGATCACCTCGGAATCGCGCCGCCAGAACTTGTGAATCCGCTCGGCCACGCAATTGGAATTGGCGATGAAGTGATCCACGCGCGCTGCGCTGGTCACGTCCCACCGGCGCATCCGGTGCAGCAGATAGGGCATACTCAAACGTGAAAGTGAGCCGGCGCCCTTGTAGTAGACGTGGTACTGGTCCCACAAATAGCGCATCGGCGTGTGGCAGTAGCAAATGTGCGTTGCATCTGCCCGCACGATCACGCCCTTCGCCGGGCCCGACTCGCTGGAGATCACCAGGTCGTAGTTCGACAGATCCAGCATCTCCAGCGCCAGCGGCATGAATGGAAGATATGCTTTGTACATTTTTCGCGCGAAAGGCATGCGCTGTATAAACGTCGTCTGCACCTTGTGACGTCGAATGCCTTCTGAAACGTGACGTGGATCATAGACGTGCGTATAGATGTCCGCTTCCGGATACATCTCGCACAGCGCCTCAAGTACCTGTTCTCCGCCCCGCATGTGGAACAGCCAGTAGTGAACGATCGCGACTTTCATAAGTTCCAGTCCTTATCAGTTCGCCGCTGCGCACGGACTTCTTAGTAGGCGCCACTTCGCAACAGCACGACCCATAGCGTCCGGAAACAAATCGATACGTCGCGCGAAAGCGACCAGTTCTGGACATACTCTTTGTCAAGACTGATGCGCCGCGCGTACGAGGCGTCGCTCCGGCCCGTCACTTGCCACAATCCGGTGAGCCCGGGGCGCGCGCAGAAATAGTGCACTCGCTCGATGCCGTAGCGGGGTAACTCATCTTCCACGACGGGGCGCGGCCCGACGAGGCTCATGTCGCCGGCAATCACGTTCAGAAGCTGCGGCACTTCATCAAGGCTCGTCGCCCGAAGAAACTGTCCAAGCGGCGTGATGCGCGGATCGTTGAGAAGTTTGTTGCTGCGACGCCACTCGGCCGCCGCGTCGAGATCAACCGATAGGTGCTGGCGCAGACGTTCGTCGGCATCACGCACCATCGAGCGGAACTTGAAGCAGCCGAACATGCGGCCGCAGCGCCCGACGCGGTCATGACGATACAGAACCCCACCGCCATCCTGTAGCTTGATCAGCGCAGCGACAAGGAGCCAAAACGGCGCAAATACCAAAAGCGCCGCGCTGGCGCCAATGACGTCAAACGCACGTTTTGCGTTCCCGCCGAGCGGGGACCGATCCCACGAAAAAATATCAGCATCGACCGTCGCAGCGTACTTCACCCCTACCCGTGAAGCCGGCTCGGCGCCTTTTGCGATGTTCCCGTCCGCCATTGTTTTGGGATCCCACAGACCGGTCACATACGGTTGGGCCGCGCAACAGTTCCTTCACTTTCTTTATTTCCTTGGTGTGCGATCGCGGACATCGATGACGGTGGATCTTGGAAAACCGCTTTTTTGCCTGCTGCACATACCTCTCGCGTGCACGCCGAGAGTGCCCGAACAGGTCGCCGTGTTTCATCGTTGGCAGGTCGCGATGATGTTGCCTTACTGGCGCGAGACGCGCGGTGCGCGCACGGCAGTCTGCCTGTTCAATCCAGCTACGAGGTAGCCGCTGATGCAACGAGCGCGGAATCGTACAGCATTAAATTTTCGCCACTGAGAAGCGTGTCGGTCCGCCTGCCTGAGAGCGCCTCAAACAAGGGCGTCAAACATCCCGCTCCAGGGGACATAAAATCATGCGGCTCAATCAATATGCATGGAAAATGTCTCACTGTGCCTAGAGAAGCGGCAACCACTTCGCGCTCGGCGCCTTCGATATCCAGCTTGAGGACAAGCGGCAGAGCGCCGGGGACTGAGGAGACAAGCGCATCAAGCGTCATGGAGGGCGTCAGACCGCCCTCCACCACCGAACGCGCCCACGAGGCCGAGTCCTGACGTTGAAGGTCCACCCCGTTCGAATGTCGCCACAGCGCGCCATGGACAGGCGTGATCCGCGCTGCACTCGCACAATTGGCTTGCAATTGCTTGAAAGTCATCGGGTCCGGCTCGATTGCCAGAATCTGAGCGTCCAGAAAAAATTCGGAGAAATAGAGAGCCGAATAGCCGACGTTCGCGCCCGCATCGACCACGAGCGGAACTCGTCCGGCGGCCCTGGCCTCGCGCGCCAGAGCAAGCAGGCCGCTGCGATAGGGCTCCGTGATTTCGTATTGCCGGGCACCAAATATTTGCGCGACAACAAAAAGATCGCTGTCAGTCGGTCGGATGTTCAGCATCTGCCGCCCGGCGCGGGATTGTACGGTAGCGCACAAACCAAGCGCTCTGCGTGCCAGCACATTGGCGGCGCCAGCCACGCCGATCGCTTGAGCCAGGCCCCTGACGTGCTCAAAACGGCTGGTCATAAATTTCCTCCCCGCGCGTGTCGGCTGTTCATTTCGGTTCTTAGCAATCTCCTTTACTCGGATGATCACGTTCCACCAGTCTGGTCGCGGTACGTCTATACGGCATCTGCCCTAAGGTTCACGATCACGCTGAGGCCAATTCGCTCCCCTGCACCCTACTCACGTGAGCGGAGCGCCAGCGACCTGGTGTGGATCAGCTGCAGATATAGTCAACTTCGAGACTGGATAGATTGGGCGTCTTGTCGATTGGCCAACCATCTCCCAGAGCGAGGTTGCCCAGAATGCCCATCAGCCGGTGAAACTCCGGCGGCGTCGCGCGGCGCCAAACGAGTCGCCGGTTGAAATAAGCCGTGACCGCGTTGAAGTCGATTTCGGCGCAGAAGGCGTAGAATTGACCCGTGAGAACGCCGCGAGGTGCGACCGTCACATGACCATCACCAACGCTTTCGCTTTTTCCACGCCAGACTTGGATATTGGAGTGAAATTCGTCCGGTGCCTGACCATAGAGTTCTTGGTGTCTAGTCCTGCGGTGAGGTGTGTTGGATCGAGTTTGAAGCGGTCTGGCTCCTTGGTCCAGACGGCGCAGTCGTGTTTGTTTGGCGTGAGGCCTCGCAGGGTCTCGAGGCGCTTGGCGAAACTGTAAGCGTCCAGAAACGCTCCGAGGTGGGCTTCGAGGTGGGCGTGGGCGTTGCGGATGCGGTCGAACGAATGCATCCGGTAGCTGGCTGTCGGGCCTTAGCGATGCTTTGGCAGATCGCCGAGCTGGATG
This sequence comes from Hyphomonadaceae bacterium, assembly GCA_031414315.1. GTDB lineage: Bacteria > Pseudomonadota > Alphaproteobacteria > Caulobacterales > Aquidulcibacteraceae > VFBF01. The sequence goes on from JANNVF010000073.1 coordinate 7,456, forward strand.
CCGTTGTCGGTCAGGGTGGCGTCAATCTTGTACGGATCGCCGCGATCAGCGCGCGCAGAAGGGCGAGCGCGTAAGGTGCGGGATCGTCGCCCGCAGCGCGGACAGACAATTGTCGGGGGGCAGCAGGATATGCTTTGGAACGCGACGTCGATGGCCTCTTCTTCCGGCGTCGGCACAGTAGGGTGCGGCGCCTTCGGCCCCATGGGCGCGTCTTCCACGAAGTCGCGCTTCTTCCGCTTGGCGACGGTTTCGGGATTGAGGTCGTAGAGCTCTTCTAGTCTTTGGCCGTAGCCGTCGATTGCTTAATCCCGCTCGGACAGCGTGCCTGGCCTTGGCGCTGCCGTCACTATTTCCTCTGGTCTGCCGGGGTGCCCTAGCGCATTTCCCGATGTCTCGCGCTGCACACCGCCGAGAGGAATAGCCAGGCCCCTCCGTCCAGGGAGACTCTCAGCGTTCGCGGAACGAGCGCCAAACGGTCTGGGCGAGTGGCTCCAGCAGGTACTGCAGCGCGGTTCGCTTGCGCAGTGGCATGACGACTTCCACCGGCAGGCCCGGCGTCAGCGACAGCTCCGTCACGCCGCTCGCTTGCGCCAGCCGCATCATCTCCGCGTGCGGCACTTTCACGTCCGCGATGAAGTAGTGCGCGCCATTGCGCGGATCCTCGAAGCGGTCCGCCGAAATGCGATGCACGATCCCGTGCGCGTAGGGCATCTGGCGCCCTTCGAACGCCGACAGGCGCACGTTGGTGCGCTGACCAACATGAACGTTGTCGGCATCCATCGGGCGAATGTTCACCTGCAGGATGACGTCATGTTCGTCCGGCACGATCTCGAGAATGTGCTCTCCAGGTTGCACGACCGCGCCGTTGTTGAAGAATGCGAGCGCCACGACCACGCCACCTGTCGGCGCGCGCACGCGGGCGCGCTCCAGCTGGATGCGCACGGCCTGCAGGCGCGGCAGCACGTCGGCAAGCTGGGTTTCTGCGAGCCGCAATTCCTGCGCGATCATCTGTGCGCGATCTTCGCGGATCGAAAGGGATTGCATCCGCGCCTCGCCGACGCCTTCGCGCGACTGCTCGATCGAGCCGAGTAACTCCGCACGACGCCCGGTCAGATCGGCGGCGGCGCGCTCGGTGGCGCGCACGCGGGACTCTGCGGCGAACCCATCCTTCGCGAGCGCGCGCAAGCCTTCCAGTTCGTCGTTCACCAGACGGATCTGTTCATCCACGGAGGTGATCTGGTCGCGGTAGGTGGAGATGCGCGCGTTGAGTTGCGATTGGCGCTGACCTTGCACGCCGGTCTGCGCCCACACGG
>JANNVF010000074.1:0-6292 GCA_031414315.1 Hyphomonadaceae bacterium
TGCGCGCAGGTCCGCGCGCAGCATCACGCGCCATTCGCGCGGCAGCTTCACGCCCAGCCATTCAGCCAGCCAGACGCACACGTCGGCGGCCCACAGACGAAGTCTGGCGGCGAAGACGTGCAGGCGTTCAGGATCGGCGTCGGTGCGTGTTTTCATGCGCGGAGTTTAGGCGCGGTTTGAAGTCTGCCGGATTGGAGCGCCGACATTTCCCGCGCCTGCGTTGCGGCGCATGCATTTGTCACGGCGCAAGGTGTGGAAAGCGCGTCCGCCAATCCCCGCATTTCGCCGTCATTCCGGGGGCCGCGCAGCGGAACCCGGCCTCCAGCCCGTTTTGCAGGACCTGGCTGGAGTCCGGATCGATCGCGGAGAGGGGGTGTACAAACGGCCCGGCTGGAGTGTGCAAACGGCGTACAAATCCGCGTGCGGTCTACAAACGGCGCGACACCCGTTCAGGCGCGGGCGAGGAGGGCTCAGGCCGCTTCCAGCACGCCCTTCTCGGCGAGGTACGGCTTCAGTTCGCCGGTCTCGAACATTTCGCGGATGATGTCGCAGCCGCCGACGAATTCGCCCTTCACGTAGAGCTGCGGGATGGTCGGCCAGTCGGCGTAGTCCTTGATCCCCTGGCGGATCTCGGCGTCGGCCAGCACGTCCACGTCGTGGTAGGTGACGCCTACATGGTCGAGGATCTGGACCACCACCGAGGAGAAGCCGCACTGCGGCCGCGCCGGGTTGCCCTTCATGAAGAGCACTGCGTCGTGGCTTTCCACCAGGGTCTTGATGCGGTCGAGAACGGCTTGGTCGGTCATGGTTGGCGGACTCCGGAGCAGGCTGTAGAGCTAAGGCGGGGCAGGCCCACCATCAAGCGGGCGGCGGTTAAGTGTGGGCTCACCGAAGCGGCGCCCTTCCGCCCTTAACATGTCCAAGTTGTAAGCTTAAAGCGGGAGCAGACGGCCTAAGAACGCTGCTTTCGGCGCTCGGCGTCTTGATGAGGGGGCTTCGTATGAAGCGCACGTTGTACCTGTTGGCCGCCGCGAGCGTCGCCACGTTGGCGATGGCTACGAGCGTACTGGCTGACCCGCCGCGGGCCCTCACGGTCGGCCAGACGACGCCGGGCACGCTGACGGCCACGGACGCCAAGTCCGAGGACAACAGCCTCTATGACGACTACACCGTGCAGCTTAGCGCCGGTCAGGGCGTGGAGGCGCTGATGAGCTCCTCGGCGTTCGACGCGTTCCTGCACGTCGGTCGCGGCACCGGCTCCTCCTTCGAACAGCTCAAGACCGACGATGACAGCGGCGGCGGCACCGACGCCCGCGTGCGCTTCGCCGCGCCCACCGCCGGCGTCTACACCGTGCGCGCCAACGCGCTGAACGCGGAAATGTCGGGCGCCTACTCGCTGCGCCTGTCGGCCTACACGCCACCCCCGGCGGCGGTCGCCAAGCCGATCGCCTTCGGCGCCACGGCGTCGGGCGCGCTCGCGGAAGGCGGCCCGCGTCTGGAAGACGGCGACAAGCTTTATGACGAGTACACGTTCACGGCCGCCGCTGGTGACCGGGTGAAGATCGAAACGGCGTCGACCCAGTTCGATTCCATCGTACAGCTCGGCCGCATGGTGGCCGGATCGTTCGAGAGCGTGAAGGAAGACGACGACGGCGCTGGCGACAAGAACGCCCGCGTGCTCGCCATCCTCGAAACGGCCGGTGTCTATACCGTCCGCGTGGCCGGCTTCGACAAGGACGCCAAGGGCGCCTACACGGTGGCGCTGGCGAAACTGCCGCCGCCGGCGCCGGCGCCGCGTCCGAAGACGATCCGCATCGGCCAGGTGCTGCGCGGCGAGTTCACGCCGACCGGCCCGACGTTCGATGAGTTCCGCGCCTATGACTTCTACACGCTGTCGGGCCGCGCCGGTCAGACCGCCACGATCATCATGCGCTCGGAGTTCGACGCATTCCTTGACGTGGGCGTGCTCAGCCCGGGCGGGTTCGCCACGCTGAAGAGCGACGACGACAGCGGCGGCGACACCAACGCCAAGATCGACTTCAAGTTCGAGCAGTCCGGCGCGGTGATCATCCGTGTCAGCCCGCTGCACGGCGGCACGGTCGGCTCCTACACGGTGACGGTGGAATAGCTCTGCCAGAATCGGACTGAATGGAGCGGCGGCGCAAGCGATTGCGCCGCCGCTTTCATTTGGCTTCCCCCGCGCGCGGGGGAAGAAAGTACGAGCTCACTTTGCCTTCGTCTCCAGCGCCAGCGCGTGCAGCACGCCGCCCATCCGGCCCTTGAGCGCGGCGTAGACCGCCTGGTGCTGCGCCACCCGCGTTTTGCCTGCGAACGCAGCGCTCGCAATCACCGCCTTGTAGTGGTCGCCATCGCCGGCGAGATCGACGATTTCGATGTCGGCGTCCGGGAAGGCCTCGCGCAGCAGCGTTTCGATGTCGGCGGCGGGCATGGGCATGGGAAACTCCTGGCGTGTCGTGTCTTAGCGCGTCTGGCCGCCGTCGACGTTGATCACCGCGCCGGTGAGGAAGCTCGCCAGCGGGCTGAGCAGGAACGCGGCGGGCGCGCCGATCTCTTCCGGTCTGCCGAAGCGCTTCAGCGGCACTTCGCGGTCGATCCAGCGGTTCCAGTTCGCTGCGCGTGGGCCGGTGGACCGCTGCTCCCAGTCGTTGCCGGGGAAGATGATGTTGCCGGGCGCGATGGCGTTCACGCGGATGCCGGTGGGGCCGGCCGTTTTCGCCAGCTCCTTCGCGAGATGGTTCATCGCCGCTTTCGACGTGCCGTACGTCAGCGGCGTGCCCAGCGCGCCGAGGCCGGCGATGGACGTGATCAGCAGCAGGGCGCCCTCGCCGCGCGGGGTCATCCGGCGCAGCGCCGATCGCGCGAGCCGGAAGGCGCTGTCGAGGTTCTGGTTGAGGCCTGCGTCCCAGGTCTCGTCGTCGACCTCGAAGCCGGGCGGGCACGGATGCAGGCCGACATTGGCGACCGCGCCCCAGATCGGGCCGAACTCGGCTTCGGTGCGGGCCACCGCCGTCTCGATCGTGGCGGGATCACGCATGTCGCCGGCCATGGCCCAGAGCCGGTCGGGCCCGTAGGTTTTCCCCAGTCGCGCGCGTTCGGTTTCCAGCGCGTCGGCGCCGCGCGCAGTGAGCGCCAGCCGCGCGCCCTCGGCCAGACACGCCTCCACGATCCCGAGCCCGATCCCCCGGCTCGCCCCGGCGACGAAGATCACCTTGTCCTTGAGTTGCAGATCCATGCTCGGCTCCTTCGCTTGCGTCGGTGGCGCATTTCCCGTATCCCGCCCGCTCTCCGTGGGAGGCTTAGGGCAAAGACCAGCCCGGCCGCACCACGACCCTCCAGCCTTTAGTGAGGTACCATGGCTAAGAAAGTAATGGGGCAGATCAAGCTCCAGGTTCCGGCTGCGGCCGCGAATCCGTCCCCCCCGATCGGCCCGGCTCTGGGCCAGCGCGGCCTCAACATCATGGAATTCTGCAAGGGCTTTAACGCCCGTACGCAGGACATGGAAAAGGGCCAGCCGTGCCCGGTGGTCATCACCTACTACCAGGACAAGTCCTTCACGTTCGAGATCAAGAGCCCGCCGGCGTCGTTCTTCCTGAAGAAGGCGGCCGGTCTCAAGATCGGCAAGAAGCCGTCCAGCGGCTCCAAGCTGCCGGGGCGCGATTTCGTGGGCAAGGTTTCGATGAACCAGTGCCGCGACATCGCCAAGTCGAAGATGAAGGATCTCAACGCCAACGACATCGAGGCCGCCGCGAAGCAGATCGCCGGCACCGCGCGGTCGATGGGCCTGACGGTTACGGAGTAGGACGATGCCGAAAATCGATGGAGTGCGCTTCACCAAGCGCATGGCGAAGTCCCACACCGGGATCGACAGCCGCAAACTGCACACGCTGGAAGAGGCCATCGGCCTGCTGAAGTCGCGCGCCGCATCCAAGTTCGACGAGACGATCGAGATCTCGATGAACCTCGGCGTCGACCCGAAGTACCCGGACCAGCAGGTCCGTGGTGTCTGCCAACTGCCCAACGGCACCGGCAAGACGCTCCGCGTCGCCGTGTTCGCCAAGGACAAGAAGGCCGATGAAGCCCGCGCCGCCGGCGCCGACATCGTGGGCGCTGAAGACCTGTTTGAGACCATCAATGGCGGCAAGATCGAGTTCGATCGCCTGATCGCGACGCCCGACCTGATGGCGCTCGTGGGCCGCCTCGGCAAGATCCTCGGGCCCCGCGGCCTGATGCCCAACCCGAAGGTCGGCACGGTGACGCCGGACGTGGCCAAAGCGGTGAAGGACGCCAAGGGCGGCGCGGTGGAGTTCCGGGTCGAGAAGGCCGGGATCATTCACGCCGGCGTCGGCAAGGCGAGCTTCACCGAAGAAGCGCTGATCCAGAACGCCCGCGCGTTCATCGACGCCGTCGCCAAGGCGCGTCCGACCGGCGCGAAGGGCGTGTTCGTGAAGAAAGTGGCGCTGAGCTCGACGATGGGCCCGGGCGTGCGCATCGACACCTCGAGCGCGACGCAGCCGGTGTAAACGCAAACTGATACGATGATTGCGGGCGGGTCCAGAGATGGGCCCGCCCGTCTTCGTTTCAGTCATGCGCGAGCGGGCGCACTTCGCTGAGCAGCGCCGCGAGCGTGTTGCCCGGCTCTTCGATCATCGGCAGGTGCGCCGAGTGTTCGAACCAGACGAGCTTCTTCCTCGGCGCGTGCAAGCGTTCGATCCACGACTCCGCGATCGGCGATGGTGTCGTGTAGTCCTGCCGACCCATGAACAGCACCACCGGCACGCGCACGCGGCTGACGTCGCTGAACGAGAGGTCCGCGAGCTGCGCGAACATCGTCTGCATGGTGAAGGCGCTGCCGTCGTCCCACGCCTTGCGATCCGCCGTGGTGTATTCCGGCGAGAGGCGCGGTGCGTGGAAGTAAAAGTCCGCATCGTGGCGGCCCGCCGCGAGCGCGCCGTAGTGCACGGACCATTTGCGCTCTGTCGACAGTTTGGCAAGATCGAACGCGCCGGGGCCGGGATACGGCGCGAGGGCCTCCAGTTCGCGGATGGCTTCGGCGTTGTTGTCGACGCGGGCGCGCGCCAGCGTCCAGTCGTATCCGAGCCGTTCGTTCTCGCGGAAGTCGATCACCTGGCCCATGCCGACGTAGGCGTAGAGCAGGTCGGGGCGTTTCAGCGCGACCGAGAGACCCACCACTGAGCCCCAGCTGTGGCCCATCAGCACGACCTTGCGCTTGCCGTACTTAGTCCGCAGCAGCTCGATCAGTTCGATCGCATCGTCGCGGTAGCGGTCGGGATCGAGCGTGGGCGCCAGCGTCGCGGGATCGTTGAGCAGGAATGAGCGCCCGGCGCCGCGCTGGTCCCATTGCACCACAGTGAAGAAATCCTCCCACGGACGCTGGAACGCCCACGCAATCGGCATCTCCACGGCCCCCGGGCAGCCGTGGATGAAGATCAGGATCGGGTTGGCGCGGTCGGCGCCGCGGACGTTGATCACCTGGCGCGCGCCGCCGAGCGTCGCCTCGAAGGTTTCCTGCACGCCGTTCGGCGTCACGATGCGGTTGATGTCGGCGACGATCTCGCGGCCCGGCGCGTAGCGGTCCGCCGGCACGGCGGTCTGCGCCGATGCGATAGGCGCAAGCAGCAAAAGGAAGAGGCACAGGGCGGCTTTGCGGATCATCGTGGCGAACTCCGAGTTCTTTGTCGGCGCCCCGGTGGCTGACACGGTCGCGGCGACGCCTATATGAACGTCTTCAATCAGATGCTTGCGGACGCCCGGGCGGATGCAGCAATTCCTTACTTGAGCGGGAGACCTCCATGGCGCGCGTTTCGGCATACGGGGCGGCCAGCGCCACCTCTCCCCTCACGGGGCTCGACATCGAACGCCGCCCCGTCGGCGAGAAGGACGTCGCCATCGACATCCTGTTCTGCGGGGTCTGTCACTCCGACCTGCACACCGCGCGCAACGAGTGGGGCTTCACGAAGTTTCCGGTGGTGCCGGGCCACGAGATCGTCGGGCGGGTGCGGGAAGTGGGCGCAGCCGTCACCAGCCACAAGGTTGGCGACACGGTCGGCGTCGGCTGCATGGTCGACAGTTGCCGCACGTGCGAGCCGTGCAGCGAAGGCGAGGAACAGTTCTGCGCGAAGCAGTCGGGGACCTACAACGGCGTTGAGGCGCAGACCGGCCAGCCGACCAACGGCGGCTACTCGAAATCCATCGTCGTCGACGAGCACTTCGTTCTGCGCGTGCCGGCAGGGCTCGATCCGGCGCGGCCGGT
>JANNVF010000075.1:0-2253 GCA_031414315.1 Hyphomonadaceae bacterium
GAGGCGCTGGACGATCTGCTCGAACAGATCGCGCAGATGGAAGAAGGCTGAGCCTCTACTAAACGGGCCACTCCCCCGCGACGAACCGATCGCGCAGCACGAACTTCTGGATCTTGCCGGAGCCCGTCAGCGGCCATTCGCTCACCTCGATCCAGCGCGCCGGCGTCTTCTGCGGTGCGATGCGTTCGCGACAGTGGGCGATGAGAACGGCGCGATCCAGCGTGGCGCCGGCCGCCAGGCGCAAGAAGCACACGACGATCTCGCCCCAGCGGTCATCTGGCGCGCCGACGACGGCGACTTCAGCGACCGCGTCATGCTCCAGCAGCGCGTTCTCGATCTCGGCGGGAAAGAGGTTTTCGCCGCCACGGATGATCATGTCCTTCACCCGACCGGTGACCTTCAGATAGCCGCGCGCGTCCATCGTTCCGAGGTCGCCGGTGTGCAGCCAGCCATCGGCGTCGATAGCGTTTGCGGTGGCCTCGGGGTTATCGTTGTAGCCCAGCATCACGCAGTAGCCGCGCGCGCAGATTTCGCCGATCGCCGCCACCGGCACGACGCCATTGGTGTTCGGGTCACGGATCGACAGCTCGGTCCGCGGCAAGGCCTGGCCGACGGTATCGCAAAGGTCTTCGAAAGAGTCGTCGCTGCGGGTCTGCGTCAGCAGCGGCGAGCTTTCGGTCTGGCCGTAGACGGTCTGGAAATCGCACGCGAACACACCACGGATGCGGCGCACCAGTTCGGGCGGCACCATGGCCCCGCCGGATCCCGCAATGCGGAGCGATGCCACGTCGCGCGGGCGCGCGGCCTGCGCCTCCAGACACGCCACCAGCATGGTGGGGACGCCGAACAGCTGGCTCACGCGCTCGGCCTCGATGATGTCGAGCATCCTGCCCGGGTCGAACAGCTTGGCGAGGATCATGCGGCAGCCGAACTGCACCGCGCCCAACGTTGCCATGCCGCAGCCGGCGGTATGGAACATGGGCATGAAGTTGAGTGTGGTTTCGCCCCGGTCGACACCAAGCCGCACAAAGCCGAAGCGCGCGTTGTTGGTGATGCCGCGATGATGCAGCACCGCGCCTTTGGGAAAGCCGGTGGTGCCGGAGGTGTATTGCACCTGCACGGCGTCGCCGGGCTGCACGTCTGGCAATCTTGTCGAGGCATCGTCGCCCGCAAAAAGCGCGGCGTGATCGTCCATGTCGATGACGTCACGCACTGCTGGCGTTTCGCGCACGACTTCGGCGGCGATCTCGGCCATCGGGTTGCCACGGTATTCGCGCACCATGAACAGGCCCACGGACCGTGATTGCTCCAGCACGAACTTGAGTTCGCGCGGCCGATAGGCCGGGTTGGCGGTGACAAGGGTGAGGCCCGCGAGCGCGGCGGCGTACTCAAGGATCACCCACTCGGGAATATTGGGCGCCCACACGCAGATGCGTTCGCCGGGGCGGTAGCGGGAGAGCAGCGCGCGGGCAAGGCGCTCGGAGTCCGCGAGCAGTTCGCCATAGGTCCAGCGCCGGCCGAGATGTCCGGCCATGTCCGCCTCGACAAGCGCCTCGGCGCTGGGCGTCGTCGCGGCTTGCGCGCGCAGCACGCCGCCGACGGTGGTCTCCAGGACCTCATCGTCCGCTTGAGCTGGAAAATACGACTCCGTGAGTGTGACCCTGTACATGGCTCTGCCCCCGTCCTCGTTTGCCGAGATATTGCGCCTGACCTAGCACGTCGCTTCCGCGCGCGCTAAGCTGTCAGCGCCAGACGGCTGGACGGTCGCGCGCGCAATCTTCGAAAGGAGGCGCGGGAGGAAAGTCCGGGCTCCACGTCGACACGGCGGCGGGTAACGCCCGCCGGGGGTGACCCCAGGGATAGCGCCACAGAGAACAGACCGCCTGACGGTTTCGATCGGAAGGTAAGGGTGAAACGGTGGGGTAAGAGCCCACCGCTCCGACTGCAAGGAAGGAGGCACGGCAAGCCCCGCCGGGAGCAAGACCGAATAGGGATGCGTCTCTCCGCTTGCGGAGGGAAGGTCTGTCACGGGCCGCATCCGGGTAGGTCGCGAGAACCGTGCAGCGATGCACGGTCCAGAGGAATGACCGTCCAACCCGCCCCGAGCAATTGGAAGCGGGGGGACAGAACCCGGCTTACAGGCCGTCTGGCATTTTCATCGACTACGCCGACAGCGCTTCGGCGATGCGCAACACGTCGTCGAACGCCTGGCTTTGCGGGTGACGCACGCAGAGCGGGGTCTGGTTGCGGATG
>JANNVF010000076.1:0-2509 GCA_031414315.1 Hyphomonadaceae bacterium
TCGCGATACGCGAAGCAAGATGAGGGGGTGAGGTGCAGAACAGAGCGCGGCGCCGGTGATGCAGAGTCGCTCTGCGATCCGCCCCCTCATCCGTCAGCTTCGCTGACACCTTCTCCCCCTCACGGGGGAGAAGGCTTCACACCTCGACCTGCTCATCCTGGCGCGCGGCTTGCGGATTTGAGTAGGTCATCGCCTCATCCTCCACCGACCCGAACCTCAGGCTCATCAGATCGAGCGCGTAGTTCTGGTGGAGTTTCCACGGCGTCTTCGAACCCTGCTTCGGCATTTTCGCCAGTGAGCGCTGGACGTAGCCGGACGAGAAATCGATCCACGGCACGCCGGTGACGGTGGGATCGGCGTTGTGCGGCGTGCATTGGGTGTAGCCGTGCCGGTCCATGTGCTTCAGCAGGCGGCACACGTATTCGCAGGTGAGATCGCACTTCAGCGTCCATGACGCGTTGGTGTAGCCGAACGACGACGCGAGGTTCGGCACGTCGGAATACATCATGCCCTTGTAGTTGAGCGTCTTCGACATATCGACGGGCTTGGCGTCGACCACGACGCTCACGCCGCCGAGCACTTCGAGGTTCAGCCCCGTCGCCGACACGATCAGATCCGCCTCAAGGGCCGCGCCGCTCTTCAGCGTGATGCCCGTCTCGGTGAATGTCTCGATATAATCGGTCACCACCGACGCGCGACCGGTCTTGATCGCGTTGAACAGATCGGCGTCGGGCACAAGGCAGAGGCGTTGCTCCCACGGATTGTAGGAGGGCGTGAAATGTTTGGCGGTGTAGTCGGGGCCGAGCGCGGCGCGCACGCCGTCCAGAATGAACGCCCTGGCCCTTTCCGGGGTCTTCCTGCAGACGCGGAAGAAATACATGCCGAACAGCACGTTCTTCCAGCGCGTCAGGCTGTAGGCGAACTTCGGCGGTAGCCAGTCGCGCAGCTTGTTGGCGATGGCATCCTCGGCGGGGCGCGATACCACGTAGGTCGGCGAGCGCTGCAGCATGGTCACGTGCGCGGCGGTCCTGGCCATTTCTGGCACGAGCGTCACGGCGGTGGCGCCGCTGCCGATCACGACGACGCGTTTGCCGGCGTAGTCGATGTCCGGCGTCCACTTCTGCGGATGAACGATGCGGCCCTTGAAGCGCTCCACGCCCGGAAAGTCCGGCGTGTAGCCGCCTTCGTAGCTGTAGTAGCCGCTGCACATGAACAGGAAGCCGCAGGTGAAGCGCACCGGCTCCCTGGCGTCGCCGCGCGTGGCGTCCACGGTCCAGCGTGCGTCCTTGGTCGACCACGATGCGCGCGCGACCTGATGGTGAAAGCGGATGTGGCGATCGATGCCGTAGTCCTTCGCCACGTCGCGCACGTAGGTCAGGATCGTCGGCCCGTCGGCGATGGCGTTCTTGTGCGTCCACGGTTTGAACGCGTAGCCCAACGTGTACATGTCGCTGTCGGAGCGGATGCCGGGATAGCGGAACAGATCCCAGGTGCCGCCGATGGCGTCGCGGCCCTCAAGGATCGCATAGCTCTTGCCGGGGCATTTCGATTGCAGATGCCAGGCCGCGCCGATGCCGGAGAGCCCGGCGCCGACGATCAGCACATCCACATGTTCGGCGGGCGATGGTCCTGGTGATCCGTCCATCACGCCACCATGCTCCTCAAACGCTGGCCGATCAGCGCTTCGGCTTCGCTCATGATCCGGTCGATCAGTTCCTTCACGGTCGGCACGTCATGGATCAGGCCCTGGATCATGCCGGCCGACCAGATGCCCGCGTCGGTCTCGCCCGTGGTCAGCGCCTCGCGCCCGCGGGTCCCGGCGACCAGATGCACGACGTCCTCGAACTTGGCGCCGCCGCGCTTCTCGATGGCGACGACTTCCTGGCTGATGGCGTTCTTCGCGACCCGCGCGGTGTTGTGCAGCGTTCGGAAAATGAGATCGGTGCCGCGCTCGTCGTTGGCGACCATCTGCTGCTTGAACGCGTCATGGATCGGCGCCTCCTGCGTGGCGCAGAACCGCGTGCCCATGTTGATGCCGTCGGCGCCCAGCGCGAGCGCGGCCACCAGACCACGGCCGTCGCCGAAGCCGCCGGATGCGAGCATTGGAATCTTCACCCGATCAGCGGCGCACGGAATGAGGATGAGGCCCGGAATGTCGTCCTCGCCCGGATGGCCCGCGCACTCGAAGCCGTCGATGGAGATCGCGTCCACGCCCATGCGTTCGGCTGACAGCGCGTGCCGCACGGCGGTGCATTTGTGAATGATCTTGATGCCGTGCTGCTTGAAGTGGTCGACGTGCTCCTGCGGCTTGTAGCCGGCCGTCTCCACGATCTTGATCCCGCTCTCGATGATCGCGGCGCGGTATTCCGCATAGGGCGGCGGCTTGATCGCCGGCAGAATGGTCAGGTTCACCCCGAATGGCTTGTCGGTCAGATCCTTGGTCCGCTGGATTTCCTTGGCCAGCTCTTCCGGCGTCGGCTGGGTCAGGGCGGTGATGAAGCCCAGCGCC
>JANNVF010000077.1:0-3575 GCA_031414315.1 Hyphomonadaceae bacterium
GCGATCCTCCAGCAGACGCTCCAGCGCCCAGGCGGCGCCGCGTTCCGCCGCGGACAATCCCGCATCGAGGTCGCGCCCGAGCTTGCGCTGGAAGTGCTCCCGAATGAACGCGGAATCCTCGATGATCTGGCCGTCGTCCTCCACGTACGGCGCCTTGCGCTTGGACACCGCCTCCAGCACCGCGTTGGCGCGGTCGAAGCGCACGCCCACCATCTGCATCTGGACGTCTGCCTTCATCACGAACGGGCTCGGCCCCGGCGTGCCGAACATGGGCCCCCAACCGAAAAGCGTGGTCATCACTGTCTCCTCAAGACTGGCGCGCCGAACAGCGCGACGGCTGGAGGAATAGCGTTTCCCTGCTGACACCCTTGTGGCAGTAGTCTGTCAGTAGGGTCCGATCATGCGCCGCACCGAACGCCTCTTTGCGATCATCCAGGTTCTCCGCTCCAGGCGCCGCCCGGTGACCGGCGCGGAGCTTGCCGAGGAGCTGGAGGTGTCCCTGCGCACGCTCTACCGCGACATGGCCGAACTGATCGCGCAGCGGGTGCCCGTGCGCGGCGAGGCGGGCGCCGGCTATGTGATCGACAGCGCCTACGACATGCCGCCCCTGATGCTGACGCATGACGAACTGGAGGCCGCCGTGCTGGGCGCGGCGTGGGTGGCGCAACGGGGCGACGCGGCGCTGGCGCGGGGCGCGCGCGATCTGGTGGCGAAGCTTACGGCGGCGGTGCCCGTTCACATGCGCCCGATCCTGCTCGACGCGGGCCTGCACCCCGTCTCCTACCGTCCGCGCGAGACCGACAGCGTCAACGTCGCCGACGTGCGCTCAGCGATCCGCGACCGCCGCAAGATGCGCATCACCTACGCCGACACCGAAGGCCGCACGACGACGCGCGTCATCTGGCCGTTCCAGATCGGCTACATGGAACACATCCGCATCATCTGCGCCTGGTGCGAGACCCGCATGGACTTCCGCCACTTCCGCACCGACCGCGTGCGCGAGGCGGAGGTGCTGGAGGAGAAACACCGCGAGAGGATCGCGGTGCTGCGCAAGCGCTGGGCGGCGCAGGACTGGAAGGCGCGGTGAGCGGGGCAGAGCCCAGCCGAATTTCACTAGTCGGCTAAGAGTGCCCTCGAACCCAGTTTATCCGTTCACGTCGAAAGGCGTTGAACAGTTCCGGTTTGGTCATGCTCTTCGGAAGAGTCCGAGGTGAGTCGAACGTCTTCTTGTAGAGTGTCACCACGTTGGATTTTGATAGATTTTGCGTTTCTGACCTAACAAGGACTTGCTCAAATCTCGTATCGCTATCAAACGCGTCGCGAAGTAGCGTTGCCAACTCTTCGATTGTTTTCGACATATCAACACCCGGACGCGGACGCTTAGTTCGACCACACAAAGTCGGTGAGTCCGTTCGGGTTGATGCTTCCTTAACGGGTCGTTTCGCAGCCGCATCGAGATACGCGCGGAGCTCAGGCGATGGGGCCTTTGCGCCAAGGCGCTCAGCCTCTTTCAATAGTTCAAGTAGCTCGCGAGCTGCTTGTTCGAGTCTCATTCCCAGATCTGCTTCTCGATTTCTTTTCCAACGCGATCAAAAATAGCACGCACTTGCAAAGTTTGCCTCCTTTCTCCAGCATCGTAGTATCCTATGCCCTGACCAGAAACGTCCCCGATAGCCTGCTTTCGAGGTACAAATGCACCTTCAAGAACAGCGTTGTTGACACCCCAGTGTGGTCTAAGAGTCGCGTTAATTCTGGCGATTGTTTCAGACTCTCTGGGAGAAAATTCGGTTGCCCTCCAAGTCAACGTCGGCACGACACCTGCCAACTTTAGGTCAGGAAACAGGTCTCGCTTCATTGCCGCAACATCGCGAGAAAAATAGTTGACTGCCTCGGCTGACATCTGATCCAGCACGGTAGGAATTATGAGGTGCGTGCTAGCGCAAAGCGCATTTATCGTGCCCGTCGAAAATCGCGGCGGCGCGTCGATGAGTACAATGTCATAGTTCGCCTGAACGGTGTCGTCGCGCAGCAAGTTCGCGAGACGAAAGCGTACATCATCAATCGGCCGCCCTTGTCGAAGAGCTACCAACCAATCGACCATTTCGTGCGTCTCAGTATCAGCGAACTCGTAGTAGCAGGTGAGAATTCGCGAGTGCTTGAGAGCTGGAATAAGTGCTTGAGAAGATTGAAGTATCGCGCCCATGGATTTATTGCCGCGGATCAGTTCGTCGACAGCCGACCCCGTTCGAGCAAGATTGGCAGCGGCCAATGCTGTCTGCGACAGCGATCCTTGATAGTCCAAGTCAACAAGTAAAACGCGCTTCCCCTGACCGTCGAGATAGGCTGCCAAATTGGCCGTCAATGTAGTTTTACCCACTCCTCCCTTCATGTTCCCGGTAACGACAATAGGGATGCCACCGGCCGCCAAGGGTCGCGGACGCGGAGGGTGATCGACGGGTGGAGTCCAAATGCTGATACGAGGAGGAGGAAGCGGTTGTGCTTCTGTTTGAGGCTGTCGAGCCCGCGCGCGACGAAGCTGAAGATCGCGCCAAGCTTTGATGACGTCGAAGAGCAGTTTGAGCCCATTTAGAACGGCCCAAACAACAATAAACACGGCTGCAATGGTGCCAGTCGCTGGTCGCCAGTCGAGCGGGATCAACCCGATCAATATGCGCCAAGCGCTATCGAAATTAGGTGCCTGATCGATCATCCGTGTCCCCTCCCCACGACGATGTTAACAGACATTAACGAAGGGGTCGCCGCGAAATTTCGCTTTTAGGGTGACAGGGCTGTGGGCATTGCCCTTGGCAACATCGCCTTCCGCGCCAACCGCCCCAAGCAACCCACCCGCGCATAGCCCCCACAAAACCCCACCCAATCCGGCTGACCTCTCACCCGGCGCATACTCCGCGCATGACACATGCAGCTCTCACCCTTCCCACCGCCGCCGACCTCCGCGCCATCGCCCTTGCGATGCGCGGCTGGCTGTTTGCGGTCGCGGCGTGGTTGCTCGATGCGTTCGGCGCGGAAAGCGCCATCGGACGGGTGCTGAAGCTGTCGCTGCGCGCGGAGCTGCGGGGGGCGCGGCAGGAGGTGCAGGAACTTGTCGGATTGCTGGCGCTTCGCGTGGTCCGACCGCAGCGCAGGACGCGCGGGCGCGTATCCATTCCCACGACGCCGCCGCGTGGTTTTCGCCGTGCGGGCCGCGCCTCGAGCGCACGGCGGCGCTGCATGCGGTGCGTATTTCCGCGCGGCAGCTTCTGGTGCGCACGCACGCTGCGGGCGCGCATCACTCTGCTGCTGAAAACCCTGAACCGGCTGAACCGCGCCGTGGCGCGCTTCCTTGCGCGCATTGCGCAGGGCCCGCATGGGGCCGAAGTCATCGCCGTTGCGCCGCAGACGGCCGCATTCGGCAGTCGCGCCATCGCGCCCGTAGGCGACGACACGTCCTAGGGTGGCGCATTCAAACTTTCACGACGTTCCCACCGCAAGGCGCCGTCTTGCGGGCGCCGACGCATGCCCTCACGCCTGGGCGGTCTGCAGCAGTGCGCGGTTCTCGTTGGAGCGCACGAGCT
>JANNVF010000078.1:0-7501 GCA_031414315.1 Hyphomonadaceae bacterium
CGCCCCCAGGCGTTCCGGGAGCCCCGTTGCGGGGGCCTCTCGGCCTGCACGACGATCCCCAGGCGAAGGACACCCGTCGCACCGACGACGGCGCGGGCATCGGCCGAGGCCTCCTGAGCAGCGCGTGCGGCGCGCGGTTCACCACCTTCGAGCGCGTGCAGCTGCGTGAACTTATCATCGTCAAGCGCTCGGACCGCCGGGTGCCGTTCGATCGTGAGAAGCTCACGCGGTCGGTGATGATCGCGCTGCGCAAGCGGCCGGTGGACGCAGAGCGGATCGATCAGATGATTTCGGGCATCGTGCGTCAGCTGGAAAGCATTGGCGAAACCGAAATCCCGTCTTCGACGCTCGGTGAACTGGTCATGGACGCACTGGCGACGCTCGATCAGGTTGCCTACGTGCGTTACGCGTCGGTCTACAAGGATTTCCGCGCGGCGGGGGACTTCCGTGAGTTTCTCGAGGAGCTGCCGGCGGAAGGGCCGAAAGTCAGCCGGACATGACCGCCGCGCGGCCCCGCGTGACGCTGAAGATCGCCACGAGCCTCGACGGGCGCATCGCGACGGCGGCAGGGGAAAGTCGCTGGATCACCGGGGACGAGTCCCGCGCTGCAGTGCACCGCCTCCGCGCGGAACACGACGGGGTGCTGGTCGGCTCCGAAACGGCGGTGATCGACGATCCGGAACTGACCGCGCGGCTCGAGCCGGCGCCGTTGCGACAACCATTGCGGATCGTGCTCGATTCCCGATTGCGGCTGTCGCCCACGAGCCGGCTGATGCGCACGCTGGCGGTGGCGCCGCTGCTCGTCATTACCGCGCGTGACGCCGATCGCGCAACGTGGGTAGCGCTGGAGGCAGGGGGCGCGCGGGTTGCCGCTGTTCCACGGGATATGGACGGGCTCGACATCCCGGCGGCGCTGCAGGAGATGAACACGGCCCACGGCGTCGATGCGCTGATGATCGAGGGCGGTGGGCGCGTCGCCGCGTCGTTCATGGCGCTCGGCGTGGTCGATCGGATCGAGTGGTTTCGAGCCCCGATCCTGCTCGGCGCCGACGCCCGCCCGGCGATCGGGCCACTGGCGCTGAAGGCGCTGGCGGATGCCCCGGCGTTCAAACGGGTTGCAGTACGCGAGACGGGCGCCGATCTGTGGGAAAGCTACGAACGGAAAAGTTGATGTTCACCGGGCTCATCACTGCTGTCGGCAAGGTCACCGACGTGGAGCGGCGCAACGGTCTTGTGCGGCTCACAATGGAGTCTTCGTATGACGCGGATACCGTCGCCATCGGCGCCTCCATCAGCCACGCGGGCTGTTGTCTGACCGTGGTCGAGGCGCGGCCACAGGCGAACGGCATGGCCCATGTGGTCGAAGTCGCAGCGGAAAGCCTCGACCTGACAACGATCGCTCACTGGGATGTGGGTCACGCGGTCAACCTGGAGCGCTCTCTGCGGGCCGGCGACGAACTGGGCGGGCACATTGTCGGCGGCCACGTCGACGGACTGGGCGACGTGGTGCGTATCGTTGCCGATGGGGAAGGCTGGCGAGTATCGATCCGTGCGCCGGGCGACCTCGCGCCGCTGATCGCGCCGAAGGGCTCGATCACGGTGGATGGGGTCTCCCTGACTGTGAACGAGGTGGACGGCGCGGTGTTTGGCGTGCTCATCATTCCGCACACATGGAAGGTAACTACCCTGTCGCGGCTCACGGTTGGCGCCAGGGTCAATCTTGAAGCAGACATGTTGGCGCGATACGTCTCCCGGATACTTTCCGCGCGCTTCGGACGCGATGAATAGCCATGTCAAAAACCCAGCCCTCCCCGTTCGACGACCTGCACCGCGCGATCTCTCCCGCCGAGGAAGTGATCGAGGAGGCGCGCAACGGGCGCATGTACATTCTGGTGGACGCCGAAGACCGCGAGAACGAGGGGGATCTCGTTATCCCTGCGCAGTTTGCGACGCCGGAGCAGGTCAATTTCATGGCCCGTTACGGGCGCGGGCTCATCTGTCTCGCACTGACGGAGTCGCGCACCGCTGATCTCGGGCTGCAGCCGATGACGCCGCGCAACCAGACGCGGCATTCCACCGCCTTCACGATCTCCATCGAGGCCAAGGAAGGCATCACCACCGGCATTTCCGCGCACGACCGCGCACACACGATCGCCGTCGCCATCGACCCGACCAAGAGCGCCGACGACATCGTCAGCCCCGGTCATGTGTTTCCGCTATCGGCGCGTGACGGCGGCGTGCTTGTCCGTGCGGGACACACCGAAGCGTCTGTGGATATTGCGCGGCTCGCGGGCCTCATCCCGGCGTCGGTGATCTGCGAGATCATGAACGATGACGGCACGATGGCGCGTCTGCCGGATCTCGTCTCCTTCGCACAGCTGCACGGTCTCAAGATTGGCACCATCGCCGATCTGATCGCCTATCGTCGTGCGAACGATCATCTCGTGGAGCGCCGCTACGAAGCGCCTTTCGAAACGCGGCATGGGTCGTTCAAGCTCGTGCTGTTTGCAAACCGGCTCGACGGACAAGAGCACGTCGCCATGGTGCGCGGCGAGCCGAGTTCGAAGACACCGACACTGGTGCGTATGCACCGGGTCGACTTCGCCGGTGACATCCTTGGCGAGAAGGGCAGTCGCGCCGGCATGATTGATCGTGCGCTGGCGGAGATCGCGGCCGATCCGGACGGCGGCGTGCTGGTGCTGTTGCGCAATCTCGATCCACTGAACCTGTCCAAACGGTTCGGCCTGCAGTCGCCGGACGCACCGCCGGAGGACATGGCGCTGCGCGAATACGGCGTCGGCGCGCAGATTCTGCGCGAACTGGGCGTGCGGCAGATGGTGCTGTTGTCGAATGCGCGCCAGCGCCCGGTCGGGCTGGAAGGTTACGGCCTGACTATCGCGGGCTGGCGGGCGTTCAAGGTGGAGAACTGACCGTGGTGCAGGCGACAACACGGCTGGTTGTTGCGCGCGCGGATGGCGCACGCATCCTGATCGTCGCCGCGCGCTACTATGCGCAGGTCGTCGATGCGCTGATCGTCGGCGCTACCCGCGCCGTTGCGGATGCGGGCGCAGAGAGCGACGTGATCGAGATACCGGGCGCGTTCGAGGCGCCGGCGGCCATCGCCATCGCGTCGCAGTCGGGCATTTACGACGGCTACGTCGCGCTCGGCTGCGTCATTCGCGGCGAGACGAGCCACTACGACTACGTGTGCGGCGAGTCCGCGCGGGGTCTGATGGACCTGTCGATCCAGGACGGCCTTGCCATCGGGTACGGCATCCTGACCGTGGAGAACGAGGCGCAGGCGACCGAGCGTTCCGATCCCGCCAGACGTGACAAGGGCGGGGAGGCGGCGCGTGCGTGCCTTGCGATGCTGGCCTTGCGCAAGCGCTTCGAAGACGACCCACAGTGACGGCCGCACCGGCGCGCCTCGCCCCTGAATCCATCGCCGCCCGCCGCGCCGCGCGTCTGGCGGCGGTGCAGGCGCTCTACCAGATGGAGATTGCGGGTTCGTCGTCGGCCACGGCCGTCATGGACGTGCTGAATGGACACCTGCCCGTCGATGAAGAGGGCGAAATCGACGCCGAGGTGGACACTGAGTTGTTCCGTCAAATCATCGAGACGACGGTGGAAAAGCAGCGGGAACTGGACACGTTGCTCGCCAGCCGGCTCGCCAAGGGCTGGCGGCTCGAGCGGATCGACGCCGTGGCCCGCGCGATCCTGCGGGCCGGTTTGATGGAGCTATGGCGCCGCCAGGACGTACCGACGCCGGTGGTGATCGACGAGTACGTGGAGATCGCCAAGTCGTTCTTTGAAGGCAGCGAACCCGGCTTCATCAACGCCACACTCGACGCATGCGTCTCCGCGGTGCGCAGCAGCGAGCGCTCATGACGGACGATGGCGACGAGTTCGCGCTCATCGCCAGGTATTTCGCGCCGCTTGCGCGCTCTCCTGCAGCGCGCGGACTGCTCGACGATGCGGCCCTCATTGGCAGCGCCGGCCCTCTTGTCGTCACCACTGACGCCATCGTCGAGGGCGTGCACTTCCTGCCGGACGACCCGATCGATCGTGTGGCCCAGAAGGGCCTGCGCGTGAACCTGTCCGATCTCGCCGCCAAGGGTGCGACGCCGCTATTCTACCTTGTCGCGCTGCTGTGGCCGACGAACCGCCCGGCGTCACAGGTGGCGGACTTCGCTGCCGGTCTCGCCCGCGATCAGGCGACCTACGGCTGCACACTGATTGGCGGTGACACCACATCGACGCCGGGTCCACTGGCGGTGGTCGTCACCATGCACGGGCGCCCGGCCGCAGGCCGAACTCCCCATCGCGCCGGGGCGCTGGTCGGCGATGACGTGTGGGTGACCGGGACGATTGGCGACGGGCTGCTGGGTCTCGCGGCGCGGCGCGGCGCGCTCGACGCGCTGAATGCAGCACAGACGGCGTTTCTCCTTGATCGCTACCAGACGCCATCGCCGCGAACGGCGTTCGCCCCGGCGATTGGCCGGTTTGCGCACGCGTCGATGGATATATCTGATGGCTTGCTGGGGGACGCCGCCAAGATCGCCGCAGCATCCGGCGTCGCTCTTTCCCTGGTCCCCGACGCAGTGCCGTTGTCGGAAGCCGCGGCCGCGTGGTTGGCGTCACAGGCTGATCGTGCGGCCGCGATCGGTCGCCTCGCGTCTGGCGGCGACGACTACGAGATCCTGTTCACGGCGGCCGCTGCGTCCCGCGCGGCATTGCTGGAGGCGGCCGATGATATCGGGCTTCGACTCACCCGCATCGGGGCTGTGACGGAAGGCACCGGTGTCGAAGCGGGAGGATTGCCCATCAGCGCCCACGTGCATCGGCTCGGTGCGTCAATCATTCGGCAAGGCTCTTCCTGACACCATCGCGGCGCTCGATTCGGAGAGGTCCATGGTCCGCGCTCTGGCGCTTGTCTTGCTGCTCGCATGCGCCGCGTCTGCCCCTGCGGCATTCGCCAACGAGGCGAAAGCCAGCGCCGAGGGCGAGAGCGCCCGGGCGATGGATGTACTCAATCTCGTTACCCCGGTGGTGCGGGACGGGCGTCTGGTGAACTACCTTTTTCTCAACGTCCGGCTCCAGCTGTCGCCCAGCGTCGATCTGTGGCGCACACGGGAAAAGGGCCATTTCCTGCGCGACGCGCTGCTCAAGGCGGTGCACCGGCGGTCGGTCGCCGCCGCAGACCGGGACGATCAGATCGACCCCGTCGCAGCGCAGGCCCTGATCCTGACCGTCGCCCGCCAGACACTGGGCGCAAACGCCATCCGATCCGTGGAGATCCTCAGCGTCTCGTCACTCAGACAAGGAAGAAACGCACGCTCTTGACTCTTCCGGGCACGCTGGCGTTGCGTCGGCGCGCGCGCTTTGGCATACCCCGCCGCTCAAGGCGGGGCCCGGGCTGGTCCGCGCGCGCGGTAGCGCGAGGCGACACCCACCTGATTTTCACCCGCAACCCCGGTTCGTTTCTAGGATCCTCTCGATGAATCAAGACCTTCTTTTGGCGTTGCCTGTGCTCGCCGGCATCATCGCCGCCATTTACGGCTGGTGGCAGGTAGGGGCGATCAAGCGCGCCAGCCCCGGCAACGAAAAAATGCAGGAGATCGCGCTGGCGATCCAGATCGGCGCCAAGGCCTATCTGAACCGGCAGTACACCACGATCGCGTATGCGGGCCTGGGGGTCACCATTCTGCTCGCGGCGGTGTTCTGGCCTCACTGGCAGGTTGCGGTCGGTTTCATCATCGGCGCGGTGCTCTCAGGCCTCGCGGGCTACATCGGCATGAACGTGTCGGTGCAGGCCAACGTTCGCACGGCCGAGGCGTCGCGCCACAGCCTGGGCGCGGGCCTCAAGATGGCGTTCAACGCGGGCGCGGTGACGGGTATGCTCGTCGCCGGCTTCGCACTGCTGGGTGTGGGCGTGTACTACGCGTTCCTGACGCGCGTGCAGAACTTCGCGCCCAACAGCCGTGAAGTGGTCGACTCCCTCGTGGCGCTCGGCTTCGGCGCCTCGCTCATCTCGATCTTCGCGCGTCTCGGCGGCGGCATCTTCACCAAGGGCGCCGACGTGGGCGGCGATCTCGTCGGCAAGGTGGAAGCGGGCATTCCCGAAGACGATCCGCGTAACCCCGCCACGATCGCGGACAACGTCGGCGACAACGTCGGCGATTGCGCGGGCATGGCGGCCGACCTGTTCGAAACCTACGCGGTGACCATGGTCGCCACGATGGTGCTGGCCTCGATCCTGTTCCGTGACGCGGCTGAACTGTCGAGCCTGATGCTGCTGCCGCTGTTGATCGGCGCCGGCGCGATCATCGCCTCGATCATCGCCACGTTCTTCGTCCGCCTCGGCGGTCCGAACGACAAGAACATCATGGGCGCGCTCTACAAGGGCCTCATCGCGGCGGGCGTTCTGTCCATCGGCGCGCTGGCGTTGGCGATCGAACTCACCATTGGCTGGGGTCCGATCGCGGCAGGGATTCCGCTGTCAGGCATCACGCCCGGCAACGACATCACCGGCCTGGAACTGTTCTACTGCGGCATTGTCGGTCTCGGTGTGACCGGCCTCATCGTGTGGATCACCGAGTACTACACCGGCACGGAATTCCGCCCGGTGCGCAGCATCGCGGAAGCCTCGCGCTCCGGCCACGGCACCAACGTGATCCAGGGCCTCGCGGTGTCCATGGAAGCAACGGCCGGCCCGGCGCTGGTGATCATCGCCGGCATCATCATCGCGAACTCCTACTGTGGCCTGTTCGGCATCGCGATCGCGGTGACGACCATGCTCTCGGTGGCGGGGATCATCGTGGCGCTCGATGCGTTCGGCCCGGTGACGGACAACGCCGGCGGCATCGCGGAAATGGCGGAATTGCCGAAGGAAGTGCGCGTCACGACCGATGCGCTCGACGCTGTTGGCAACACCACCAAGGCTGTGACGAAAGGGTATGCGATCGGTTCGGCGGGCCTCGGCGCGCTGGTCCTGTTTGCGGCCTATTTCGAAGACCTGAAGTTCTACTCCGCCAACGGCGAGTACGCGTTCTTTCAGGGCGTGACGCCGGACTTCGCGCTCAACAATCCCTACATCATCGTCGGCCTCCTGTTCGGCGGCCTGTTGCCGTTCCTGTTCGGCGGTATGAGCATGACGGCGGTGGGTCGCGCGGCGGCTGCGGTGGTCGAGGAAGTGCGCCGCCAGTTCCGCGAAATCCCGGGGATCATGGAGCGGACGGCGAAGCCCGACTACGGGCGCGCCGTGGACATCCTCACCAAAGCGGCGATCAAGGAAATGGTCATTCCGTCGATGCTGCCGGTGCTGTCGCCGCTGGTGCTGTTCTTCGTCATCTGGGCGATCCCGGACGGCGGCAAGGCGCAGGCGCTGGCGGCGCTGGGCGCCATGCTGGTCGGCGTGATCGTGACGGGTCTCTTCGTCGCCGTCTCGATGACCTCGGGCGGCGGCGCGTGGGACAACGCCAAGAAGTACATCGAGGACGGC
>JANNVF010000079.1:0-2784 GCA_031414315.1 Hyphomonadaceae bacterium
CAGGAGAACCGCCCCTTCCTCATGGGGACCTACGAAATACTGATCTGGACTTGCTTGGTGGCGGTGCGCACGGAGTTAGACAACTTCAATCGCCGGGAGCCGATCGCCTTCTTCTTTGAAGCTGGACATTCACACCAATCGAAGGCGAACGCCGTCATGAACAGGATTTTTTCTACGCCGGAACTGAAGGAAAAATATCGGTATCGGTCGCACACCTTCGTCGGGAAAGCGGACGCCTCCGGTGTGCAGGCCGCCGATCTTCTGGCATGGCAGTGGACAAAGGACCGCAAAAATCAGGCGGAGGGCCGCAAGCGCCGGGCTGATCTCGCCAGCTTGCTGGAGCGCCGTGTTTTCTATCTTCACATGGATAAGGACGGTTACGAAAAGCACATGAAGGGCATCATGCTGCGCAACGGCCTCGTTACCCCCGCTTAGTTGGCGCGACTCGCTTGACCGCTTTTTCCAACGCCTTCGGATCGTCCGACGCCTCAGCATTCTTCGCCGCTTCAAGGAAGCGCGCGTATTGCTCCGGGTCGTCGGGCGGACGCTTCGGTTTCTTGGCCATGCCCTACGTCTCCTCCAGTATCAGGAAGAAGTCCAACTGCGGGTCTTCCGGCACGCCTGCGCGCACGCGCCAGACACGGACCAGCGCCCGTTTAGGACGCCTGCGCGCTCCGCTCTCCACCAACTGTTTGATACGTCAGACGCTTGCCCTTGAAGCCCCGGAGCGCTTCATCGGCGCGCGCCACGTCGTTGACGCCAAGCTTCTCCCGGTTGGAGTAGCGGAACGAAAACTCGGCAAGGTAGCGGTGCAGGTGCGCTTCGCTGACCGAATGATAGGTGCCGGTCAGGCCGCGCTTCAGGACCGAGAAATAGCCTTCCACGGTGTTGCTGTGGACTTGGCCGCGCACGTACTCGTCGTTCTGGTGATTGACGGTTTCGTGGCTGGCGTACACGCGGCCAATCAGGCGGTATTCGCCCGCCGCGTCGGTCATCAGCGCCGAAGCGCGGTCAGCGTGGGTGTTCATGATCGGCCACAGGTTGTCGCGGCTGACCTTCGGAATGTGGTGCGCGCGGACGCGACCGTCACGCTCGACGATGGCGTGGACCACGGCCTTGCCGGTGCCGCCGATGTTGCCAGCGGTGCGCTTGCCGACGTGCTTGTTCTTCTCTTTCCCGCCGATGTAGGTGGTGTCGGCTTCAATGACCTTGCCGGCGCCGCCCAGCGGCTCAAGCCCGCCGTCCTTCATCGCTTCGCGGATGCGATGGGTCAGGAACCACGCGGTTTTCATGCTGCACGAAAGCATGCGTTGGATCTGACGGGTGCTGATGCCCTTCTTGCTGGCGCACATCAGGTGGATGACCTGAAGCCACAGGTGAAGCGGCAGGTGCGAGCCCTCAAAGATCGTGCCGATGCGGACGGTGAACTGCGCATTGCAGGCGTAGCACTTGCGCAGGCCAAGGCGGGTCGTCTTGCCCTTCAGCGCGCCGACATGCTCGTCCGTGGCGCCGCACGACGGGCACACGGGACCTTGGGGCCAGAGACGCGCCTCGACGTATTCAAACGCCGCTTCTTCGTTCTGGAATTGCTCTTCGGAGAGGATCGACTTTGCCATGACCCCAATCTAGATGTTGGGGCGTGGTATGTCAAGTGTAACGGTCCCCTTGCAGGGGGAGGAGAAGAGTGTACGCGCATCAGACGCACCGCAGGAGAAACCCATGGCCGAACGCTTCGAACGCCACAAGCAGCCGTGGACGCATGACGAGCTGCAGAAGCTGCACATGTTCGCCAAGAAGGGCATGTCGCTGAAGGCGATCGCCAAGGCGCTGACGCGCAGCGAGGAATCGATCAAGGACCGCGCCAAGGCCGATGGGCTGAGCATCGCGAAGCTGCGCTAGCGCGTTTGTACACTGCGGCCCGTTTGTACACCCTCGCCCGCACGGCGGGAGAGGGACATAGGAGGATTGGCGCCCCCGCACTCCCACACCTCCGTCCTCACCCCCGGATCGCGACGGCGCCGCGAGTCCTGGGTCCATGGACCCAGACCGCGCCGAAAATCCCTTCTGTTGCAGCGTTTTCCTGCGTGCTCCGCGCGCTTGGTTCCCGGTCTCGTCGCGTGCCGCGCCGCTCCGGAAACGGGTGCGAGCGACGAAACAATCCGGTTGGGTTCGTGGCGAGGTAAACTCTGCGGATCGAAACCGGAGCCGCCATGAAACTCGTCCGTCCACCCCGCAGTCCCGACCCTGAACGCCTGCATGTGCTCGCCGCGCAGCTCCGCGTTTGGGCGCTGGAGATCTGCGTCTGGCTGGCGGGACTGGTCGGGCGACGGATGCCGCGCGCGCTGCGCATCATGCTGCGCGAGGACATCCGCGACGCGCTGTTCGGCGCGCGCCTGCTGATTTTCCTGCTGGCGATGCTGCGCCGCGATCGCACGCCGTTCTACGAACGCACCCTGCATCCGCCATCCGCGCCAGCGGGATTCCGCCGCGTGCGCGACCACACCAATCCTTTTCGCCGTCTCAAGCGCGCGGTCCGTCTCCACGGTCGCACCATCCGCGCGCGGGTGGCCGAGCTGCGCGACATGCTCTGCACTCTCGAGCGCTGGGTGAGGCGCGTCATCGCGCAGTGCAATGCGGGTCCGCATGGCGCGGGTCTGGTGTTGTGCGAGGCATTTGCTGAAACTGTGCGCGACCTCGCGTTCGCCACACCGCTCCTTGCCGACACGTCGTAGCGCGCGCCGTAGCGCCGGCTTCCAGCCGGCAGCGGAGCTCATTTCGCAGGCT
>JANNVF010000080.1:0-5843 GCA_031414315.1 Hyphomonadaceae bacterium
CCGGCGAGCGCGTGAAGGTGACAGACGGTCCGTTCCAGTCGTTCGAAGGACTCGTGGAGGACGTCGACGAGGAAAAGGGCCGCCTGAAGGTGTCGGTGTCGATCTTCGGCCGCGCGACGCCTGTGGACCTCGAATACAGCCAGGTCGAAAAGATGCGCTGAGCGCGACGCGCGTTTGCGTGCGCCGGTTTTTTCATCTTGAGTTGAATTCAGAAAACACTGGAATAAGTTCGCCCGACCGGCGTAGTGGTACGGGTGGGGTTCGACTGGGCGGCGTAGGGAGCGTCGTCATGCAGGAAAATTATTCGAACACCAGGCGCCACCGGGATCGCACCCGGATGGTTATCGCCGCCGCAGTCGCAACGCTCGCTCTGATGGCGGCGGGGCCTGCCAACGCCGCCAAGTCCGACGGTTGCGAGAATGGCGGCTTTGTGATTTCCGGCCTGCTGGACGGTCGCCAGATCAGCGCCGATGGCCGCGTCACCATCCCGGCCAGCAATCTCGGCAGCAGCTTCCAGGTGCTCGGCACGTACAACGAATTCACGGTCGTCTCCAGCACACTTGGCGTGGAGAACGTCGCGTTCACGGGCGCAGCCAATTCCGAAGACATCACCGGCGGGCGACGCACCGTGGTGTTCAGCCAGAAATCGCCGGACCACCGTGGCCTCGTGCTGACCGGCGCCATTACTATCGAACTGGAAGAAGACGGCGTCGAGATTACGCGGTCGGGCCCCGGTCTCACCATGAAGATCCAGGCCAAGGATTGCGCGCAGGGCGGCATCTTCCAGATGGAGCCGGAACGCAACGACGGCGCGACCACGCGCTACACGCACGTGCTCGCCAACGGCATGTTCTACTACGACAACCCGAACTTCCGTGCGCGTGAGGGCGACTTCGTTCCCTACAAGGACACGACGGTGCAGGTGACGGCGCGCGTCAATATCGGCACGGATGCATCGCGCAGGTTCGTCGCGCGCGACAGCTCGCAGGTGGCCACCCGCGTCGAGGAGCCGACGTGCCCCAACACCATTCGCACGCGGACGGGAACGACAACCGTGCGCCATTGCGGACAGGTCTCGCGCTGGGATGTGGCGAGCGGCGGGCGCATGGGGTTTGTCACCGGTGAGGACGCCATCGAGGTGGCGCCACCGGCGACGAACTGCACGCAACAATGCCAGGCGCAGAACCGCGTGCGCGGTCAGTCGACGAAGCTCGGCTTTCCGTTCCCGGTGCCGCAGGACGTCCGGTTGAAGCCGGCGGCGCCCACCGGCCCGCTGAGTTGATAAACGCCTGAACGGATGTGCTTCCCGGAAATCGCAGGGGTTTTCGGGAAGCACGTTCGTCAAGCGTTTCCCCCGTTCGCCATAGCCGCTTGACGCATTGGCCTTCGCCATGACCCCCTGTGTGCAACGGCGGATACGCGCCACAAGGGAGGCGGTCGTGAAGCTTCGGATCGTGAGCGCAGCGCTCGCTGCAAGTTTGCTCGCCTCGTGCGCGATGCTGAGCGCGGAAGCGCCATTGTTCACCGCCGCCGATCAGGATCCCGCGTTCGTGCTGGCGGAGGGCCTGTGGGCCGCGAAGGAACCCGACTGCACGGTCGATGCGGCCGAGAGCGCGCCGGGCGATGACTCGTGCGTGGACTGGGCGCGCATCGGCAGGGCTGCGGATGGCGGCTGGGTGGTGAAATTCGATGGCGACAGCGAAAGCGACGGGCCGCTGCGCCTGATCGTGGCGGCCGCCGCGCCGCGTGGCACGCACGCGCGCGCGCCACTCTACGTGGCCGAAAGCGTGAACCAGAAGAACGGCGAGATCGGCTACGGCGCGCTCGTGCCGCGCGGCGAAACGGAGGGCCCGGTGAAGCGGCTCGCGGTCGCCGGTGTGTCGTGCAGCGTGACGACCGACGACTACAGCGAGATCGACGGCATTGCGCTCACGCGCGAGGACGGCAAGGTCGTGAAGTGCATCGCGGCGACGCAAGGCGCCGTGCGTGAGGCGGCGCGGCGCGCGGCGATCGAAACGCTGGCCACGATCGGCGACAACGAACTGGTGTTCGTGCGGCCGTAGGCTGCGCGCGGACGGCGACCAGTGTTGGCAAAGCGCCCGCGTCAACGCCTGATTTCAGATCAATGCCGATCTTCGCGATCAGACCTTGCGAAGCGTCGGAACGAAGCGCAGATTTCCGTAACGGCATCTGAGGGGCGTGTGCCCCGGCGCGACCCACGCATGGGGAGGTTCGCATGAGGTGGCTCTTCGGTCTGGCGATGGTTGTCGTTGTGCTTGGGGGCAGCGTCGCCCTCGGTCAGCGGGGCTACATTCCGCCGGTGCATGTCGAGCCATTTCGTCCGCCGCCGCCCGTCATTGAGCCCTATCGGCCACCGCCGGTGGCTCAGCCGTATCACCCACCGCCAATCGCTGAGCCCTACCGCGCGCCGCCGCAGGTGGAGCCTTACCGGCCGCCGGCCGTCGCATCCGCGATCCCGCAAAACGGGCGTGCGCTGACCTGCGCGGAAGTCTGCACCAGCCGCGCCCGGCAGTGCGGCGCGCTTGAACAGGCGCTGCAGGACGCCACGTGGCAGAAGACGCAGGAGTGGCTCGACTACTGGGACGACACGCCCGACAACTCGCCCGATCCGCCGTGTGTGCGCGGCTACAACCAATGTCGTTGGCAATGTTGATCCGCTGGCGGCCGTCCGCGACCTGAGGGTGATGGCGCTTATCCCGCCTTCGCCATGTACGTGGGCAGCCAGCCCTCCCACGCCTCGCGCAGTGCGCTCAAGTCCACCGCGTCGCCGCCGAACGCGATCTCGCAGCCACCGACAATGCCGACGGGCTCCGCCGGCACGCCGGCTTCGTCCGCCGCCGTGTAGATAAATTCCGCTTCGCCTGCCGGCACGGCGATGAGGTAGCGCGCCTGATCCTCGCTCCACAGCCAGGCATCGGGATGCACGCCACGCCTGGGTTCGAGGTAAACGCCGATGTCATTGGCGAGCGCGAGTTCGGTTGCAGCGCAGCCGAGGCCGCCGTCGGAGAGATCGTGCACCACCTTCGCGAAACCGTCGCGGATGAGGCCGCGCACGAGATCGCCGTGGCGTTTCTCCAGTACGAGATCGACGCGCGGCGGTGCGCCGTCTTCGCGCCCGTGCAGTTCGCGCAGGTAGAGCGTGGCGCCGAGCGCGCCCGTCGTCTGGCCGATGAGGATCAGCACGTCGCCTTCCTTCATGCCCGCAAAGCCGGCGCGTGCTGACATGTCTTCGAGCAACCCGACGCCGCCGATGGCGGGCGTCGGCGGGATCGCCTGCCCGTTGGTCTCGTTGTAGAGGCTGACGTTGCCGCTCACGACGGGGAAGTCGAGCGCGCGGCACGCCTCGGCCATGCCTTCGTTGGCGGCCACGATCTGGCCCATCACCTCGGGCTTCTGCGGATTGCCGAAGTTGAGATTGTCGGTCACCGCGAGCGGCGTGGCGCCGACGGCCGTGAGATTGCGCCAGCATTCCGCGACAGCCTGCTTGCCGCCCTCATACGGATCGGCCTGCACGTAGCGCGGCGTGACATCGCACGAGACGGCGAGCGCGCGGTCGGTGCCGTGCAGGCGCACGATGGCCGCATCGCCGGCGCCCGACGCCATCACGGTGTCGGCCATCACGTCGCGGTCGTACTGCTCCCAGATCCAGCGCTTCGACGCCATGTCAGGGCAGGTCATCAGCGTGGTGAGCGCGTGCGCGAACGGCACCCCCTTGATGGTCTGTGGGCCCGCGACGTTCGGCGTCGGCTTCACGTAGGGCCGCTCGTACTTCGGCGCTTCATCCGCGAGGGGGCCGAGCGGGAGGTCGCACACCGTGACGCCGTTCCACGTCAGCACGAGATGGTTGGTCTCGGTGGTGACGCCGATGGTGGCGGCGTCGAGCCCCCATTTCTCGAAGATGCGCTGCGCTTCCGGCTCGCGGCCGGGCTTCAGCGTCATCAGCATGCGCTCCTGGCTTTCGGAGAGCATGAATTCGTAGGGCGTCATCCCCTCTTCGCGGGCGGGGATCTTTTCGATCCAGAGTTCGATGCCCGCGTGGCCCTTCGAGGCCATCTCCACCGACGACGACGTGAGCCCCGCGGCGCCCATGTCCTGGATGCCGATGATCGCGTCGGACTCCATGAGTTCGAGGCACGCTTCGATCAGGAGTTTTTCGAGGAAGGGATCGCCGACCTGCACGGTGGGGCGGCTCTCTTCGGTGTCGTCGCCGAATTCGGCGGACGCCATCGTCGCGCCATGGATGCCGTCGCGGCCGGTCTTGGCGCCGACGTACACCACCGGATTGCCCGCGCCCTTGGCGGCGCTGAGGAAGATGCGGTCCTTCGGCGCGATGCCCACGCACATGGCGTTGACGAGGATGTTGCCATTGTAGCCGGGGTGGAAGTTGGTTTCGCCGCCGAGCGTCGGCACGCCCACGCAGTTGCCGTAGCCACCGATGCCGCGGATCACGCCATCGACGAGACGCCGCGTCTTCGGATGCGAAGGCTCCCCGAAGCGCAGCGCGTTGAAGAGGGCGATGGGCCTGGCGCCCATCGTGAACACATCGCGCATGATGCCGCCGACGCCCGTGGCCGCGCCCTGGTAGGGCTCGATGTAGGACGGGTGGTTGTGGCTCTCCATCTTGAAGATGCAGGCCAGGCCACCGCCGATGTCGATGACGCCGGCGTTCTCGCCCGGCCCGTGGATCACATGCGGGCCGGTGGTGGGGAGCTTGGCCAGATGCGCCCGGCTCGACTTGTAGGAGCAGTGCTCGCTCCACATCACCGAGAAGATGCCCAATTCGGTGACGTTCGGGGTGCGCCCAAGCTTTTCCAGGATCTGGCCCCATTCGTCGGGGGACAGCCCGAATTCAACGGCTTGGCGCTCGGTGGCGGGGGCGAGATGGGGGTGGCTCATGGGGCGGTGTCCTAGTCAGGCTCGCCCTGATTGTCACCCTTGAACCGGGGCGCGGCGGCGCCTATCCATCCCCCATGACCGAAACGCCCCTCGACGTCCGCGCCGCGCGGAAGGACCAGCTCATTCCCGGCGCCACCGGCGACTGGGAAATCGTCATCGGCATGGAGATCCATGCGCAGGTGAAGTCGGAGGCCAAGCTCTTCTCCGGCGCGTCCACGAAGTTCGGCGCCGAGCCCAACGCCAACGTCTCGCTGGTCGACGCCGCGATGCCGGGCATGCTGCCGGTGATCAACAGGAAGTGCGTGGAGCAGGCGATTCGCACGGGCCTTGGCCTCAACGCCAAGATCAACGAATGGTCGCGGTTCGACCGGAAGAATTATTTCTATCCCGATCTGCCGCAAGGCTACCAGATCTCGCAGTACAAGGATCCGATCGTCGGCGAAGGCGCCATCGACGTGGAGATCGACGGCGAGGACACCATCGAGGTGCGCATCGAGCGTATCCATCTCGAACAGGACGCCGGCAAGTCGATCCACGATCTGTCGCCGACGGAGACATACGTGGATCTCAACCGCGCGGGCGTCGCGCTGATGGAAATCGTCTCGCGGCCGGACATCCGCTCCGCGAAAGAGGCGGCGGCGTTTCTGACGAAGCTGCGCGCCATCGTGCGCGCGCTCGGCACCTGCGACGGCAACATGGACGAGGGCTCCATGCGCGCTGACGTAAACGTGTCGATGCGGCGTCCGGGCGAGCCGTTCGGCACGCGCTGCGAGATCAAGAACGTGAACTCCATGCGCTTCGTGGCGCAGGCGGTGGAGTACGAGTCGCGTCGTCAGATCGCGATCCTCGAGGATGGCGGCACGATCGCGCAGGAGACACGGCTGTTCGATTCCGTGCTCGGCGAGACGCGCTCCATGCGCTCGAAG